>DASXLN010000263.1:0-16043 GCA_036496165.1 Gaiellaceae bacterium
TCGATCTTCGAGTACCAGACCGCGATCTGCGAGCTCACCGGGATGGACGTCTCGAATGCCTCCGGCTACGACGGCGAGTCGGTTGCTGCCGACGCCTGTTACATCGCGAAGCACGCGACCGGCCGCACGAAGATCGTCATCACCGAGGCGACGAACCCGCAGGTTCGCCAGGTCGTGAAAACGTATGCCCCAGGCTTCGGTCTCGAAGTCGTCGAAGTCCCGCACACCGATGGGATCACAGACCTCGACTCGCTCGCAGACGCGTCGAAGGACGCGGCGGCAGTCATCTTCCAGCAGCCGAACTTCTTCGGCTGCCTCGAAGCTGCGCCGGAGATCGCCGCGGCGGCGAGCGAGGCCGAGGCGCTGCCGATCGCGCACGTCGACCCGCTCTCGCTCGGCGTGCTCGAGGCGCCCGGCCGCTACGGATGCGCGATCGCGCTCGGCGAAGGGCAGGCGGCCGGCAACCTGATGGCGTACGGCGGCCCGCACTACGGATTCCTCGCGGCGCGCCAGGACTTCATCCGCCGGATGCCGGGCCGCATCGTCGGCGAGACCGTCGACATCGAGGGCAAGCGCGGCTACGTGCTGACGCTGCAGACCCGCGAGCAGCACATCCGGCGCGAGAAGGCGACATCGAACATCACGACGAATCAGACGCTCCTCGCCCTCGGAGGGCTCGTCTATCTGACGTGGCTCGGGCCGCAGGGCCTGCGCGACGTGGGGGAGGCCTGCCTCGCGCTCGCCGAGCATGCGAAGCGCCGCTTGCAGGAGGGCGGCTTCGAGCTCGTCTTCGACAGACCGACGTTCAAGGAGTTCGCGGTCCGCGTCGGACGGAATGCGCGCGACGTCATCCGCGACGCGCGCGCGCACGGCGTCCACCCGGGTTACGCACTCGGCCGCGACTACGAAGGGATGGACGACGTGCTGCTCGTCGCGCTCACCGAGAAACGGACGCCGGCCGAGATCGACCGCCTCGCCGACGTGCTCGCAGAGGTGGCGCGATGAAGCTGATCTACGAGAAGTCGCAGGCGGGCCGGCGCGCGTCCGTCATCCCGAAGCCGGACGTTCCCGCCGCGGAGGTGCCGGAGGAGTTGCGGCGCGCCGAGCCGCCGCGCCTGCCGGAGGTCCCCGAGTTCGAGATCATCCGCCACTTCACCGAGCTGTCGACGCGGAACTTCGGGATCGACAACGGCTTCTACCCGCTCGGCTCGTGCACGATGAAGTACAACCCGCGGATCAACGAGCGGCTCGTGACGCTCCCGGGCTTCGCGCAGCTCCATCCGCACCAGGAGGAGGACGGCGTGCAGGGCGCGCTCGAGCTCGAGTGGCGGCTGCAGGAGATCCTCCGCGAGGTGACCGGGCTCGACGCGGTGTCGCTTCAGCCGGCCGCCGGCTCGCAGGGCGAGCTGACGGGGCTCATGCTCATCCGCGCGTACTTCGCGGACAAGGGCGAGGACGAGCAGCGGCGCAAGGTCGTCATCCCCGACACCGCGCACGGGACGAATCCCGCGTCGGTGACGATGGCGGGCTACGAGCTCACGGACGTGAAGACGGACGCGCGCGGGAACGTCGACGTCGAGGACCTCCGTGCGAAGGTGGACGAGCACACCGCCGCGCTCATGCTGACGAACCCGTCGACGCTCGGCCTCTTCGACGAGAACATCGAGGAGATCGAGCGCATCTTTCACGACGCGGGCGCGCTCATGTACTACGACGGCGCGAACCTCAACGCCGTTTGCGGCATCTCGCGGCCGGGCGACATGGGCTTCGACGTCGTGCACATCAACCTGCACAAGACGTTCTCGCAGCCGCACGGCGGTGGCGGGCCGGGCGGTGGGCCGATCGCCGTGCGGAAGATCCTCGAGCCGTTCCTGCCCGTGCCTGCCGTCGTCCACCGCGAGGACGGCGCCTACGGGCTCGACTACGAGCGCCCGAAGTCGATCGGGAAGGTGCGCGGGTTCACCGGCCCCTTCGGCGTCTTCGTGCGCTCGTACGCGTATATGCGCATGTACGGACCTCGGCTGCGCGAGATGTCGGAGACCGCGGTGCTGAACGCGAACTACGTGCTCGCCCGCTTGAAGGAGGCGTACGACCTCCCGTTCGACCGGTTGTGCATGCACGAGTTCGTCCTCTCCGCGCGCGCGCTCAAGCGCGACCACGGCGCGACGGCGACCGACGTCGCAAAGCGGCTGATGGACTACGGCTTCCATCCGCCGACGGTCTACTTCCCACTCATCGTCGCCGAGGCGCTGATGATCGAGCCGACCGAGACGGAGACGAAAGAGACGCTCGACGCGTTCTGCGACGCCATGCTTGCGATCGCGCGCGAGGCAGCAGACGACGTCACCGTTCTCAAGGAAGCTCCGCACCACCGGCCCGTCCGACGTTTGGACGAGGTCCGCGCGGCGAAGAATCCGGTCGTCAAGTACGGATTCGAGGACGCGAAAGCGCCGCAGGAGGTGTGAGATGAACCTGCTCGATCGCCTCGCCGCGAGATTCACCCGCAAGGCGACGCCGACTGCCGTCGCGATGGGGGCCGAGAACATGCCCACGACGGGGACCGGAGCCGCGATCGTCGAGATCAAGAAGGAACAGGAGGAAGAGGTCCAGAAGCCGTGAGGCTCGCGCTCGCCGCGGCGGCCGCCGTCGTTGCAGTGACGATGGCGGACGACCTGCTGCAGGCGAGCCGGCTCTCGCATGCGCGCTCGCCGGCCGGCCTGGCGGGCGCGGGCCTCCTCGCCGTCGCGCTCCTCTGGGTCGTCCCGCGTGCGCGCTCGGCGTCGATGTCGCTCGGCGCGGGAATCGCCGCCGGCGGCGCGGCCGCGACGCTCGTGGCCGGCGTCGCATGGCGGGGCGGCGTGCCGAACCCGCTCGTCCGCGGCGGTGTCGCGTACAACCTCGCCGACCTCGCGATCGCAGCCGGTGACGCGCTGCTCGTCGGCGCGGCGCTGCTCCACGCCTGGCGCAACCGCGCCAGACTGACACAGCCGGTCTAGTCGATTTCCTCGGTCGGCATTCGTCGTCTCTCGACAACCGCGACCAAGGAGCGACCATGAAATACCTGCTGCTCGTGTGCTGGGACCGAGACGTGATGAATGCGCAGGGCGAGCCCGAACCCGGCGAGCCGGACAGCTTTCCGTGGCTCGACGACCTCCAGGCGCGGAACGCGTGGATCACCGGCGACCAGCTGGCGCCGCCGCGCCGCGCCCGTTCCGTCCGCGTCCGCGACGGGAAGACGGTCGTCACCGACGGCCCCTTCGCAGAGACGAAAGAGGCCGTCGGCGGCTTCGACCTGATCGAGGCGGAGAGCCTCGAGGAGGCCGTCGAGATCGCAGCCGGACATCCCGTCGCCGCGTCGGGGACGATCGAAGTCAGGCCGCTGTTCCACTCCGGCGGCTAGGGATACGACAATCCGCCGGTGGCCGCGGTGGTCGTCGCCGTTCCGCGGGCGACCGCCGCGTGCCAGATGCCGACGTCCTTGAAGCCCTCGCCCTTGGCGTCGCCCGCCTTCGCGTCCTCGTTGAAGGTGTAGAGCGGCGCGCCGCGGAACGTGACCTGGATGTGACCGTCGGGGCGCTTGATCGTCCCGAGTGCGGCGACACCCGTCGGCTTCGTCCCCTTCGCGACGACGAGCGGCGTCCAGAGCGACAGGCAGAACTTCGTGTCGCAGATGAACCTGCCGTGCCGCTCGACGCTGAGGTCGTAGAGGGTATGGCCGTTGTGCGCGACGAGAACGGTCGCCTTCAAGTGCGCGTTGCGCGCGGTGTGCACGAGCGGCGTCGCTGCCGCCGCGCTCGTCGCTGCCGTCACGAGGCAGCCGAGGATTGCGACCATGAGGGCGCGTGTCGATGCTCTGCGCATGCAGATGCTCCTTTCGTGAGTGAGACCCCGACCTGCTGCTGTTAGTACGCCGCGCCCGCGGGGGCGGATTTCCGACCCCTCGGCGCGGCGGCGAGCTGGCCGCATGCGGCCTCGATGTCGCGGCCGCGCGTGAGGCGCACGGTCACCGGTACGTGCGCGCGCTCGAGCTCCTCGCGGAAGCCCGCGATGCGATCGCGCGACGAGCCGTCGTACATCCCGGTCGGGTTGTACGGGATGAGGTTGACCTTGAAGGCGTCGCGCCCGAGGAGCGATGCGAGCGCGCGTGCCTGCGACTTCGAATCGTTGACGCCGGCGAGCATGACGTACTCGACGAAGACGCGCCGACGTCGTTGCTCGACGTGCCGCCTGCACTCGGCCACGATCTCGCGCAGCGGATAGCGGTCGTTCACCGGCATGATCCTCGAGCGCAGCTCGTCGTCCGGCGCGTGCAGCGAGAGCGCAAGGCGAATGGGCTCTTCGACCTCGTCGACGAAGCGACGCAGGCCGGGCAGCCAGCCGACGGTCGAGATCGTCGTCCGCCGGGGCGTGATGCCGACCTCGGGGAGGCGGCGCGCAGCGCCGAGGACCTCGTCGAGGTTGAGCATCGGCTCGCCCATGCCCATGAAGACGGCGTGGTCGACCTCCGTCCTGCGCCGGAAGTGCAGCGCCTGGTCGACGATCTCGGACGCGGTCAGGTTGCGGCCGAACGCCATCTGCCCGGTCGCGCAGAACGTGCACGTCAGCGGGCAGCCCGACTGCGACGACAGGCAGAGCGACCGGCGGCCGTCGCGGTAGCGCATGAGGACGGCCTCGACCGGGTGGCCGTCCGCCGTCCGGAAGAGCGTCTTGACCGTCCCGTCGCGGGACTCGCGCTCGGTCTCGACCGTGAGCGTCGAGAAGGGCACGCGCGCGGCGAGCTCCTCGCGCAGCCCGCGCGGCAGGTCGGTCATCGCCTCGTAGCCGGCCGCACCGCGCGCCGCCCAGGCCCAGACCTGGCCGCCGCGGTACGCGGGCTGGCCGAGCTCGGCCAGCGTCGTCTCGAGGAGCGCGAGATCCATACGGCCACGGTACCGCGGAGATGCGTAGTTGGCCCCGATGCTCCGCGTGCCGCCCACCGCCACGCTTCGGTCATGAACATCGAGAGCCTTATGACCACGCATGTCGTCACGGCGTCCCCGGAGACGCCGCTCAAGCGGGTCGCGCGGATGCTGACCCGCTACCGCATCTCCGGCATCCCGGTCTGCGACGCCGACGGCACGGTCCTCGGCGTCGTCACGGAGGCCGACATCCTCTGCAAGCAGCAAGGCTTCTCGCAAGAGCCCGGCGGCCTGCTCGGCCGGCTCTTCGAGAAGGCCGACGCCGAGGGCGAGCGCATCCTCGCACGCACCGCCGGCGAGGCCATGACGACGCCGCCGGTGACGATCGCGCCGGACGCGTCCACGAGCGAGGCCGCACGGATCATGACGACCCGCCACATCAACCGGCTGCCGGTCGTCCACGAGGGCCGCCTCGTCGGGATCGTCAGCAGGGCCGACCTGGTGCGCGCGTTCCATCGCTCCGACGCGGACATCGAGCAGGAGCTCACCGAGGACGTTCTGCTCCAGCAGATGTGGATCTCGCCGCACGAGGTCGAGGTCGCCGTCGACGACGGGGTCGTCACCCTCGCCGGCATGGTCGAGAACAAGACGCAGGCACAGCTCGTCGCGGCCTACGCCAGGCGCGTTCCCGGCGTCGTCGACGTCGAGTCGCGGATCACCTGGCGCGTCGACGACCAGTCGCGCCGGCTGAGCCGCATCCCGCAGCGGATCTAGTTACTCGTACTGCAGCGCTTCGAGCACGTTGAGCTTCCCGGCGCGCCGCGCCGGGAAGATCGCCGCGATGATCCCGGCGATGATCGCCGCGATGACGAAGACGACGAGCGTCCCGACCGGGATCGTGAACGCCGCGAACTTGATCGCCTTGCCGACCATGAGCGCGAGCACGATGCCGACCGGGATGCCGAGGGCAGCGCCGATGAGCGCCGTGACGATGCTCTCGTGCCGGATCATGCTCCGCACCTGCCGCCGCGTCATCCCGACGGCGCGCAGCATGCCGAGCTCGCGCGTTCGCTCGAAGACCGTCAGCACGAGCGTGTTCACGATCCCGAAGAGGCTGATGATGATCGAGAGCGAGAGCAGCACGTAGAGCAGGTTCAGGAGCGTGTTGATTCCCTGCTCCTGGTTCTTCTTGAACTGGCTCTCGGTCGCGATCTTCGCGTCGGGAAAGCTCTTCAGCGCCTTCGTCAGCGCGGCAGTGTTCGCGGACGAGTCGCCACCCTTGATGTTGACGAAGCTGAACACGTTCTGCGGGTTCTGGTACTCGGAGTCGAATCGCTGTGTCGAGATGGTGACGTCGCCGTACGGTGACCCGCCCTTCGGCGGCGCGAAGATGCCGCGCAGGACGAGATGCATCGTCTTCCCGCTCGGAGTCTCGACGGCGACCGGCGAGCCGACCGTGAGGTGGTGCTTCTTCGCGTAGTCCTTGGCGACGAATGCGCCGTCGCGGCCGAGCTGGGCCGGGACGGCCTGCGAGCCGACCTGCCACTTGACGGTGATCACCCTGCTGATGTCGCCCGCGACTGCCGTGACACCGATGCGGTGCCCGAACGCCTTCCCCTCGCCTGCACGGACGCCGGTCACGAGCGTCACGCCCTTCACGTGGGCGAGCGCGTTCGCCGAGGCTGTGGAGATGGGGGAGAAGTTGTCGGTCGCCGTCAGCGCGTAGTCGCCGCTGAAGAGCGAGTTGACTGCGCCTTCGAAGGACGACTTCAGCCCCGCAGCGAGCACCGAGACGAGCGTGACGAGGGCAAGGCCGATCATGAGCGCGGATGCGGTGGAAGCGGTGCGCTGCGGGTTTCGCATCGCGTTCCCGCGCGCGAGCGCTCCGGCCGCGCCGGCGAATTGCGACGCCGGCCAGCCGAGCGTCCGTGCCAACGGCGGTACGAGTGTTTTGGCGAGCATCGCCACGCCGACGAAGACGAGCGCGGCTCCGATCCCGATGCCGAGGAGCCGGTCCGTCGTGGAGATGCCGCTGACGAAGAGCCCGATGAGCATGAACGCGACCGCGGCGCCGATCGTGAGCAATGCCGCGGCGACGCTGAACCGCGCGAATCGGGAGGTCGGGAGCACGGCGCCCTCGCGCACCGCCGAGATCGGCGGGACGCGCGTCGCGCGGATCGCCGGCCTGAGCGCCGCCAGCAGGGTGATGACGACGCCGACGACGAGCGAGACGACGATCGTCCGCGTTGCGAAGACGGTCCCCGCCTGCGGCAGGTCGATCCCGAAGTGGACGAACAGCTGGTTGAGCCCCTTCGCGAGCGCGAGACCGAGGAAGAGGCCCGCGACGGCAGCGACGACGCCGATGATGAACGCTTCGAGCAGGACGGAGCCGAGGACCTGACGGCGCGTCGCGCCGAGCGTTCGAAGGGTCGCCAGCTCACGCGTCCGCTGCGCGATCGTGATCGAGAGCGTGTTCGCGATGACGAAGCTCCCGACGAAGAGGGCAACGCCGCCGAACGCGAGCAGGAAGTCGTTGATGATCGAGAGGAAGCCGTTCGTGTCCTTCGTCGCCTGCGCAGCCTGCGCCTGCGCTGTCCGGACCTGCGCGTTCCGGGGCAGGATCGGAGCGATCTGCTTGACGAGCTGCGACGGCTTCACGCCCGGGTTGGCGGCGATGTCGATTCCGTCGAGCTGTCCCTCCTTGTGGAAGAGCGCCTGCGCGGTCGGGAAGTCGAAGATCGCCATCGTCGCGCCGCCGAGCGAGGCGACCCCGCCGATCTTGACGACGCCCGAGATGGTGAATCGCCCAACCGGGCCGCGCGCGATCACGCCGATCGTCTCGCCGGGCTTGTAGTGCTTCTTGCTCGCGGTGTTCGCGTCGATCGCGACCTGGTGCGGGCCGACCGGCCACGTTCCCGACACAAGCGTGAGCGGGTTGAAGCGCTGGTCGGCGTGCGGATGGACGCTGAAGGCGAGCGGCGGCGCACCATGCCCGGAGATCACCTTGCCGTCGCGGCCGACGAGTTGCGCGTAATCGGAGATGCCACCTTGGGCGTCGGCCACGCCGGGCAGCTTCCGGACCTTGCCGAGGAGCGATTCGGGGAACGACGGCGGCAGCGCGTTGCTGTTCGAGTTGTTCCCGAGCGCGCTCTTCGAGGTGATGACCGCGTCCGTCTTCGAGTACACGGTGGTGAAGACCGTCCCGAACGCCGCCTTGATCGTGTCGGTGAGGACGTAGGTGCCGCTGATCATCGCGACGCCGAGGACGATCGCGAGTGCGGTGAGAATCGCCCGGAGCTTTCGCCCGAGCAATCCCTTGAGCGCGACGGTGATCACGACGAGAGCGTGCTCATCACCGCGAGCACGTCCTCGGTGCTCGCGCCGGCGAGCTCCTTGACGATGAGCCCGTCGGCGATGAACAGGATGCGGTCGGCGATGATGGCGGCACGCGCCTCGTGCGTCACCATCACGATCGTCTGGTTGTACGCGTCGACCGAGTCGCGGATGAGCGACAGGATCTCGCCGCCCGTCTTCGAGTCGAGGTTTCCGGTCGGCTCGTCCGCGAAGAGGATCGTCGGCTTCGTGACGAGTGCGCGCGAGATGGCGACGCGCTGCTGCTCGCCGCCCGACAGCTCGGCGGGGCGATGCGTTCGCCGCTTCGAGATGCCGGTCCGCTCGAGCAAATCGTCGACCCACGCCTTGTCCGGCTTCTCACCCGCGATCGAGAGCGGCAGGAGGACGTTCTCCTCGGCGTCGAGCATCGGCAGCAGGTTGAAGAACTGGAAGACGAAGCCGATGTGCGTGCGGCGGAGCCGCGTCAGGTCGGCATCGTTGAGCGTCGTCATCTCCGTTCCCGCGATCTCGACGGTCCCGCTCGTCGGCGTGTCGAGGCCGGCGAGGATGTGCATCAGCGTCGACTTGCCGGAGCCCGACGGGCCCATGACGGCGACGAGCTCGCCCGTGCGCACGTCGAGCGACACGCCGCGTAGCGCGTCAACGGCGGTGTCACCTTCGCCGTAGCGCCGCGTCAGGTCGTGCGCAGCGACGACGATGTCGCCCGCGACGGGACCGCGCGGCTGCATCTGCTCCTCGGCGACCGACACGGAGCAAACGTATCAGCGGCGCGCGGCGACAGGGTCAGCGGTTTCCCGCAAGGAGAAAGCCGACGACGACGAATGCGTACGCAACGATCAGCAGGCCGCCGTCGAATCGGCTCGTCCGCCCGCCGAGCACGGTCTTGCCGGCCAGTACGACGGCACCTGCCATGGCAACGAGCTCCTCCCAGCGGAAACTGAGCGGCAGCTCGTGCGTGAAGAAAAGTGACAGGAGGGTTACAGCGGGCACGACGAGCAGCGCCACCTGCGCGCTCGACGAGATCGCGATCTCGCTCGCGAGCTTCATTTTCCCGGCACGCGCGATGACGATTGCGCCGCCGTGCTCGGCGGCGTTCCCGACGATCGCGACGATCACCGCCGAGATGAAGAACTCGCTCGCGCCGACGGCGGATGCGAAGCCCTTGATCGAGTGGACGAGGATCTCGCTGACGAAGGCCGTCGCCACGGTCGCGACGGCGAGCACGGCGAGTGCGGTCTGCAGCGGCCACGCCTGCTCGGATGCCATCGCTCGCTCGAGCATCCTGTGGCGGCGGAGGTTCCGGCCGGTGACGGCGAGATAGAGCACGAGCAGGACGACTGCGACCGGGATCGAGACGAGGACGGCGGTGTGCCGTTCGGGCGCCCCGGTGTAGCCGGCGACGACCGATGGGACGAAGAGAACGACCGCCACGGCGACGAGCCCGAGCTGCGCCGCGAGCGAGCGACGGTCGATTGGCTTTGGCGGGCCGACGACCTGCGCCACGCCGTATACGAGCAAGAGATTGGAGATGACGCTGCCGGCGAGCGAGCCGCGCACGACTTGCGGCAGCCCGTTGCCGATCGCGAAGAGCGCGATGATGAGCTCGGGCGCGTTCCCGAAGCTCGCGTTCAGGAAGCCGCCGATCCCGGGGCCGGTGTGCTCGGCCGCGTGCTCGGTCGCCTCGCCGATGAGCCACGCGAGCGGGATGAGCGCGATCGCCGCGAGGACGAAGAGCGCCGCGTTCCCCGGATGCGTCGCATAGTTGACCGCGATCGTGGCGGGCGCGAGGACGAGCGACGCCCAGAGGATCCGTCGTGCCACGTCGCATGTAGGTTAGTGCGGGCGGTGCTCGCGGCGGTGCTCTTCGACTGGGGCGACACGCTCATGCGCTGGGCGTGGGAGCCGGAGCTGCTCACGGCCGGCCACGAGGCGGGTCTGCGCGCGATCGGCCGCGAGCCGGTTCCGGCGCTGACCGAACGGTTCCGTAATACGTATCTGCCGCTCCTGTGGGTGCCGGGCACGCTCGAAGAGGTCGAATACCCCGCGCTCGTCCGCACGGTCCTCGGCGAGGAGGGGATCGAGGTCACGGACGAGGAGCTCGAGCGGTTCCTCGACGCCGAGCACACGGCGTGGGCCCCCGCGTTGATGCTCGCGTCGACGACGCATGCGCTGCTCGAATCGCTTCGCGACCGCGGGTTGAAGGTAGGGCTCGTGTCGAATGCGCTCGATCCGCCCGCGCTCCTGCACCGCGACCTCGAGCGGCTCGACGTCGCGAACCGCCTCGACGTCGCGGTCTTCTCCTCCGAGATCGGCTGGCGCAAGCCTCATCCCGCCATCTTCCAGCGCGCCCTCGACCGGCTCGAGGTCGATCCGGCCGCCACGCTCTTCGTCGGCGACACCCTCGCGACCGACGTCGCAGGTGCGTCCGCGCTCGGGATGCACACGTGCCAAGCACTGTGGTTCCGGGTCGACGAGGACGAGGATGCGCCCGAGCCGGAGTTTCGCGCCTTCACGCAAATGGACGTCCTCACGGCCGTCCGGCGCCTCTCCTGAGTGGCGACTCCGTTTGCGTAAGCGGAAAACGCGGGATCTGTCAAGACTTGCGGGACCCGAAATCCGGTCCACACAATGTGGGGCAGATGAGCACGCTCATGCTTCGGCCGCAGGACGCGGTGGAATGCCGGGCCTGCAGCGTCCACTGCGACAAGGTGGTCTATCCGGCCGCCTGCATCGAGCGCTCGTGCCCGTTCGTGTACGCGTACGAGGAGCACGGGCACACGTTCATGGGCTGCCTGCAGAAGGTGTTCGAGGTGGAGATCGACCTCGTCATGCTGCGCGCGGCGGAGGCGCAGCGCGCCGGCTTCGGAGCCGTCAAGGCGATGCGCAGGCCGCTGCCGATGTGCCAGTCCGAGATCGAGCCCTGCTACGAGCAGCGAACCGGAGAGCTCGGCTGCGTCAACCCCGAGTTCAACGAGCTGCCGGCGGGATCGCCGACGTTCCGCGTGTTCGCACGCTTCTCGTAGCGTCCGACACCGAGCTCAAGAGGGCGACGCCGAGCAGCGGGCCGACGGCGGCGAGCGCGAACGCGAGCCGCCACGACGACGCCGCCACGACCGCGAAGGCCGGGGGCGCGGCCGCGACGACGACGCCGAGCAGCGTCTGCTGAAACCCGAGCGCCGCGCCCGTTCTCGCAGCGCCCGCGGCCTCGGCTGCGGCTGCGAACGCGAGCCCGTTCCACGCCATGCTGAGCACGCCGGCGACCGCGAACGCGGTCACGAGCGCGACGAGCGGCGCGTCCGTCAGCGCGGCGACGGCGGCGGTGGCCGCCGCGAGCGAGATCCCGATCACACGCAGCGGCCGCAGGCGCGTGCGCAGCCGGTCCGAGACGCGGCCGGCACCGATGCGCGCGCCGATCGCGACCACGTTGATCGCGGCGAGGAGCGCCGCCGCCGCGTGCGTCGACACGTGCCGGTGCTCGTGGAGGAAGAGCACGACGAAGCCGGTGATGCCGATCTGAGCCGTCAGGTAGAGGGCGGTGCCACCGCCGAGGAGCCACATGCGCGGGTCGTGCAGCGGCCGGCCGACCTCGGTGAGGTCAGGCTCACGGACGGGCGAGCCGCGCATGAACGCTGCGGCCACGAGGGCGCCGACGACGCATGAGCCGCCGAGTGCGAAGAAGGCGGGCCGCGTTCCGCCGAGGATGGGAAGCACGGCGGCGCCGAGTGCGCCGCCGATCGGGATCGCCGTCTGGCGGATCCCGAGCGCGAGCCCGAGCTCACCGGACGGGAACCAGCTCATGATCGCGCGACCGCTCGCCGCGTTGACGCTCGCGCCGAGCGCACCGGCGGCGACGAGGGCGCCGACGAGCGACCACAGCGTCGTCGTCCCAGCTGCGGCGGCGAGTGCCGCGCCGGCGCCGACGAGCCCGGCTGCGATCACCCAGCGCTCGTCCGTGCGGTCCGCGAGCAGGCCCCACGGCAGGAGGGTGAGGAGCATGCCGATGCCGATCGCTGCGAGCACGACGCCGGTCTCGCCGAGCGACAGCCGGTAGTGCGAACGGATCGCGGGCGCAAGCGCGGGCAGCCCGACCGACGCCGTCGAGAAGCTCGCCTGGGCGAGCGTCCCGGCGGCGAGGATCACCCACCGATAGCGGCGGTCCACATCTCCTTCGCCTTTCGGATCTCGTTCGCGTCGGGCCCGTGCTTGTCCGGGCCTTCCGTCTCGAGGACGGCCGGCAGTCCTTGCATCCGCGCGTTCCCGAGGAAGACGCCGAGCCGCTCGCCGAGGAGCCCCTCACCGATGTTCGCGTGCCGGTCGCGGTTGGAGCCGAGCGGCATGGCGGAGTCGTTCACGTGCAGTGCGCGCAGCCGGTCGAGGCCGATCGACGCGTCCACCTCGTCGAGACAAGCGTCGAGCGCGGCCGGGTCGGTGACGTCGACGCCCGACGCGTACAGGTGGCACGAGTCGAGGCAGATGCCGAGACGCGGATGCCGGTCGAGCCGCTCGAAGATCGTCGCCAGCTCACCGATCGAGCGGCCGATGGTGCCGCCCGTGCCGGCGGAGTTCTCCATCAGGAGCCACGTGTCGTCGGAGCAGAGCTCGAGCACCTGCTCCATTGCCGGCACGACGCGCTCGAGGCCGTGCTCGAACCCGGAGCCGAGGTGGGAGCCGACGTGGAACACGACTCCGTCGGCGCCGATCGCGCATGCGACCTCCATGGTGTTGCGCATCGCGGTCACCGATTTCGCATAGACGTCGTCGTCAGGCGCTGCGAGGTTGCAGAGGTAGAGCGCGTGACAGAGGACGCCGCCCATGCCGGTCTCCGCGCGCCGCTCGCGGAACAGGGCGAAGTTCTTCGGGTCGTGGTTCGTCGGCCGCCACATGCGCGGGCTCTGGGTGAAGAGCTGGAGCGAATCGGCGCCGATGGCGACCGCGCGGTCGACGGCGGTCTGGATGCCGCCGGAGGAGGAGACGTGCGCGCCGATCTGCATCAGCGCAACCATGCCTGGAGTCGAGTGGCCTCGTCCTCGACCTCGCGCTTGACCGTGCGAGGCAGCGGCGCGAACGGCTCGCACACCACGCGGCCGTCCTCGACCTCCCAGATGCCGGCGACGACCCCGTCGACGAGGAATGTGGACTTGATCCACCCGCCGTCGATGACGAGGCCGCGGTGCTCGTCGGCGATGATGCGCGTGCGGTCCTTGTGCGCGAGCAAGAGGTTGTCGAAGCGCGGCAGGAAGCGCACCGGCACGCGCACGTCCTTCGGCGGCACGGACGCGCGCGGAACGTCGTAGAGATCGCGGCCCTGCTCGTCGCGAAACCGCGGGCGCATCGCCGCAAGCGCAGGATCGAGATCGCGCATGCGCAGCCCGGACCATTCCGCTACGTCGGCCCGCGTGGCCGGACCGAAGGCGGCGAGGTAGCGGCGGACGAGCGCGGTGCGCGCCCCCGCCGTCGCGGGCGGCTCGTGCGGCATCGTCAGGTAGCGCGTCCTGCCGCGCCCGCCCCAGAAGCCGCTCTCGGGGGCGTGGACGAGTCGAGCTCGCGTCCGCAGCGCATACCACTCGCGATCCTCGAGCGCGCTCTCGACGAGTGCCGCGATCTCCGCACGGGTCCGCGGCTCGCGTCCGAACGCGCCGACCGCCTCGATCACGCGCTCGTCGAGCTCGGGAGCGCGCGAGCCGAGCCACGGCGGGTCTCCGACTGCTTCGGCGAACGTGAAGTAGTCCGCCCGCGAGACGACGTGGATCGTCCCGCGCATGAGCACGGCCCGCACGGCTCTGTGCGCGAGGAGCGCCTTCTCCAGGGCCTCACGCCGGAACGCGGCGACCCGCGTCCAGAGCCCGACGTACGGCGCCGGCGGGTATTGCGCCTGCAGCCCGGCGACGCGTTCGAGCGCCGGGACGACGCCGACGTTCTTCCGCTCGAGCAGCAGCTGCCGCGCGAGCGTGGCGCGGTTCAGCTCCCGCTGCGTCAGGACGCGCATCGGCGGACGAGAGACACGGCTCTACGATAGGCAGACAATGAGCGTCGTCGTCCGCATGGCACCCAGCCCGACCGGCTTCCTCCACATCGGCGGTGTGCGCACGTTCCTCTTCAACTGGCTGTTCGCGCGTCAGCAGGGGGGCCGGAACCTTCTTCGCATCGAGAACACCGACACGACTCGCGAGGTGGCGGAGGCGGTCGACCAGATCAAGGACTCGCTTCTCTGGCTCGGGATCGACTGGGACGGTGAGCCGACGTTCCAGCTCGACCGGATGGACGACTGCCGCGAGATCGCGCAGCGCCTCGTCGCCGAGGGCAAGGCGTACGAGGACGAGGGCGCGATCCGCTTTCGCATGCCCGACGAGGGGGCGACGGCCTGGGACGACCTCGTCCGCGGTCGCATCGAGGTCGCGAACGAGACGATCGAGGACGTCGTCCTCGTCCGCTCCGACGGCCGCCCGACCTACAACTTCGCGTCGCCGATGGAGGACGTCTGGGACGGGATCACGCATGTGATCCGCGGCGACGACCACGTCTCGAACACGCCGAAGCAGATCAACATCATCCGCGCGGTCGGCGGGGACATC
The DNA here is from genome assembly GCA_036496165.1 of Gaiellaceae bacterium. GTDB lineage: Bacteria > Actinomycetota > Thermoleophilia > Gaiellales > Gaiellaceae > Palsa-739. Next base: position 14,825 of record DASXLN010000263.1, read on the forward strand.
CCGGCCTACGCGCACGTGCCGAGCATCTTCGGCACCGACGGCAAGAAGCTGTCGAAGCGGCACGGCGCCGTCCGCGTCAACGAGTTCCGCGACGCCGGCTATCTCCCGGAGGCGATGGTGAACTTCCTCGCGCTGCTCGGGTGGGCACCCGACGGCGAGACGACGATCATGAGCCGTGACGAGCTCGTCGCGCGCTTCTCGCTCGAGCGCGTGAGCTCGAGCCCGTCGCAGTTCGACTACGCGAAGCTCGACTGGATGAACGGCATGTATATCCGCGCGCTGCCGGAGGACGAGTTCGCCCACCGCCTCGTGCTCTGGCTCGGCGAGCACGGCTACGACTGGGATGCCGAGCTCGTGCGCAAGTCTGCGCCGCTCGTGCAGGAGAAGATCTCGAAGCTCGGCGACTTCCCCGGGTTCGCCGGCTTCCTGTTCGAGGACGTCGAGGCGTCGGTGGACGGCAACGCCGAGGTCGTGCTCGCCGCGCGCGACGCCCTCGCCGCGCTCGAGCCGTTCACGGCGGAGTCGATCGAGGCGGCGCTCCGCGGCGTCGTCGAGGAGCTCGGCCTCAAGCCGCGCCAGGGGTTCCAGCCGATCCGCGTCGCAGTCACCGGCTCGACCGTCTCGCCCGGCCTGTTCGAGAGCATCGAGCTGCTCGGCCGCGAGACGACGCTCGCGCGTCTCAGCGCCGCCGCGGCATAGGCCGCGGGCGCGCAAGCGGGTCGAGCGCGTGCTGGAACGCGCGCCAGGCAAGGCGCCGGTACTGCGGCGTCGGTGCCGGTAGATCGTGTGTGGCTGCCTCGTCCCCCCGGTGCACGGGCCTACCACTGCCCGTTTCCCTTTTCATGACCAATGGTGAAACGCGCCGCTCCCGGGACGGGGTACGGGTTATGGTGACGCGGTGGACCGCCCGGCTGTGCTCGTCGTCGAGGACGAGCCGTCGCTCCGGCTCCTGTGCCGGATCAATCTCGAGCTCGAGGGCTTCGACGTCGTCGAGGCGGGAACCCTCGCCGAGGCGCGCGCCGCCGTCGCGACGCGTGTGCCGAACGTGGTGCTGCTCGATCTCAAGATCGGTCGCGAGAGCGGGGCGGACCTCATCGACGAGCTGCGCTTGCGGACGCCGCCGGTCCCGATCGCGCTCGTGACCGGATCGGCCGCGCTCGGGCCGAGCGTCGACGGCCGCGAGGACGCCTACCTGCGGAAGCCGTACACGATCGACGAC
>DASXLN010000264.1:0-1657 GCA_036496165.1 Gaiellaceae bacterium
CGTTTCCGGAGGCATCGGTGACGACGCGCTGGTCCTGGTTGTTCTTCACGTTGCCGGCGGTGACCTTGCTGATCGTCCACGTTGCGCCCTGGTCGTGCGAGGCGGCGACGTAGACCGGCGAGTGCGTCCCTTGTGTGCCGCTGAACTCGGCCCAGGTGACGTAGACGTCGCCGTTCGTCGGGTCGACGTGGATGTTCTCGTGGTCGGCGAACTTGCCGTTCGAGCCGCTCGTCGTCCCGTTCCCCTGGAAGGTGGAGATCTGCGTGAGCCCGGTGTGCTGCCAGGTGAATCCCCCGTCGGTGGACTTGTTCATCAGCAGCGCGATGTCGTACGGCGAGGTGAAGTCGAACGCCTGGCAGACGTAGTACGCGACCTTGCCGTTAGGGCTGAAGGCGATCGTCGGGTCGCCGCCGGCGTCGTATGCGCCGGTGCCCGGCACGTTCGGGTCGTTCGTGAACTTCGTGACGCCGGGGAGGAAGCCGTTCGGCAGCGTCGGCGACCACGTCTTGCCGCCGTCGCTCGACGCGTTGACGGCGCAGCCGTCGTTGTAGTTCCAGTCGTTCGCGCCCGTGATCAGGTTGGACGGGTTCGCGGGATTGACCGCGATCGGCGTCTCGTTCTGCGACAGCTGGTCGCCGCCGCCGGCGCTGACGTCGACCACGGGCGAGATCGTGATCTTTCCCCCTGCGCCTGCGGCCGATCCGGCCACGACGAGGAATGCGAACAGGACGACGGCGATCCGCTTCACGGTGAACCCCCTCCGGAGAGACTGACGACGCGGTGGACCCTAAATGAGCTCGGCCAGCACGCGCAACGCCTCGGGCTGCGGCGAGCCGACGATGAGCGTCGTCACGGGTGTCTCGCGCCAGGCGGCGAGCCTGTCGGCGATCCGCTCCTTCGGGCCGACGAGCGCGACCGCGTCGACGAGCTCGTCCGGGACGGCTGCGATCGCCTCGCGCTGATGCCCGCCGAGGTACAGCTCCTGGATGCGCTCGGCCGCGTCCTCCCAGCCATACCTGCGCGCGAGCGCGTTGTAGAAGTTCTTCCCCTTCGCGCCCATGCCGCCGACGTAGAGCGCGAGGTACGGCTTGAGCGAGTCGCGCAGCGCCTGCACGTCGTCGCCGACGAGCACGTTCACGGTCGCTGCGATCTCGAATCCCGCCGGCGGCGCCGGGAACGCATCCGCAAAGCGCTCCGGGTCGACGAAGATCGGCAGCCACCCGTCGGCGATCTCGTACGTGAGCGCGACGTTCTTCGGGCCGATCGCGGCGAGGTAGATCGGGATGTCGGCGCGCAGCGGCCGCAGCATCAGCTTCAGCGGCTTGCCCAGGCCGGTCGCGCCGGGCCCGTCGTACGGGATGCGGTAGTGCTCGCCCTCGTGCTCGACGACGTCGCGCCGCAGCGCAGCGCGCACGATCTCGACGTACTCGCGCGTCTTTCCGAGCGGCTTGCCCCACGGCTGGCCGTGCCAGCCCTCGACCACCTGCGGCCCGGAGGTGCCGAGGCCGAGGATGAACCGCCCGTTCGACATGAGGTCGAGCGTCGCCGCCGTCATCGCCGTGTTCGCAGGCGTCCGCCCCGGGATCTGGAGGATCGCCGACCCGACCTTGATGCGGCTCGTGCTCGCCGCCATCCACGCGAGCACGGTGACGGCGTC
>DASXLN010000265.1:0-5463 GCA_036496165.1 Gaiellaceae bacterium
CCACTGTTGCGACTGGATCCACGGGTACGGGCCGAGGCCGAACCAGTGCAGCACCGTGTTGAACGCTCCCGCCGAGCTCGCGTCATACGCCACCTTCCACAGCAGGACGGCGACGACCGGCGGGATGACGACGGGGAGATACGCGAGCGCGCTGTAGAAGCCGCGCCGCTTGCGCACTTCGCTCATCAGCACCGCGGCGATGAGCGGTATCGGATAGCCGAAGAGGAGCGCGAGCAGGGCGAAGTACGCAGTGTTCTTGACCGCGACCGGGAAGAGCGGGTCATGCCAGACCTGCTCGAAGTTCTTGAAGCCGACCCACGTCGCCGGTTGCACGAGGTTCGTGTGCTGCACCGACATCAGCACCGAGCGGACGATCGGGTACCACGAGAACGCCCCGAACGCGAACAGGAGCGGCAGCAGGAACAGCACGGTCGTGAGGCCGCCTCCCCGCACCCATGTGAGCGGCGTCCGCCGCGGCACGGCCGTGTCGCGGAAGAGCCCGCGCCGGCTCGACAGCGCGGGCTCTCCCGTTTGATCGACGACAGCCAAGCTCAGCCCACTAGGTGCCTTGCTGGATCGCCGCCTGCGCAGTGCTGTTCGCCTGCTGCAGCATCTGCACGACATTCGTGTTCTTGTTCGTCAGCACCGCTTCTACGACCGCATCGAGCGAGTGGTACACGCTCTGGGTCGCGGCCTCCGGCTCAGGGACGAGCGTCTCGCCGAAGATGCCCGTGAGGAACGGCTTCATCTGACTGAGCGGCACGTTGATGTACGGCTTGATCCAGGTATTCGCCAGATCGTACTGCTGCTTGTTGAAGAGCGGCAGTGCCGGCACGCCGACGGGCTGCTTGTTCGCGACGAGCGTCTGCGCGTTGCGGATCGCCTGCGACTTCGAGACGAGCGGCGACTCGTAGAAGAAGTCGATCCACTTCACGGCTGCGGCCTTCGCCGCCGAGTTCGCGTCCGGGCGAACGCCGACGAGGGTGCCGCCGCCGAGCACGCCGGCGGTCTTGTTCTTCGCCAGCGGGATCGTCCCGAGCCCGTAGATGTTCGGATTGATGTTGCTCGCCTGCACGAGGTTCGTGTAGACGTCTGAGCCGCTGATGTACATGCCGATGGTGCCGGCCGCGAACGCCTGGTTGATGTCGCCCCAGCTGTAGTTGAAGTTCGCGCCCATCGAGTTGTCCGTCCAGCGCATCGCCTTCAGCAGGTTCAGCGCCTGGATCGTCTTCGGGTTGTCGAGCGTCGCCTTCGCGCTCGTCCCGGTGCCGGTCTCCATCCGCCCGCCGAGCGAGTAGACGACCGTGGTGAGGATCCAGCCGGCCGTGTTGTCGTCCTTCGCCATCTCCACGTAGCCGGCCTTGCCGGTCTTCTGCGCGATCTGCTTGGCATCTGCCCGCAGCTGCGTCCACGTCGTCGGTGGCTTGTTCGGGTCGAGACCCGCTTCCTTGAAGAGCGCACGGTTGTAGTGGAGCGCCTGCGCGTACGCGCCCTTCGGCAGAGCGATGATCTGCCCCTTGGCGTCGGTGCCCTCGGCGAGAACCGCCGGGTTGTACTTCGAGAAGTACGGCAACTTCTTGACGTATGTCGTGAGGTCAGCGAGCTGGCCGTTGTCCCCGAGTGTGCGCGCGTCGGTGAACGGCACTTCGAAGACGGTGGGCAGCGTGCCGGCCGCGAGCTTCGCCGCGAACGTCGGCGCGGTCCACTGGTACTCGACCGGATTGACCTTGATCGTCGGGTTCGCCTTCTCGAACTCCTTGACCTGCGCGTTGAACTGATCGACTGCCGCCTGCGTGCTGCCGGGAATGAGCGACGCGACGCTGATGGTGACCGACGCCGTCGGCGAACCAATGGCCGCAGCCGTCGCACACGCTGCCACCAGGCCGGCGACCGCGACGGCGATGGCAATCCTCCGTAGAGATTTCATCGTCCTTTCTCTCCTTGACCTAGTGGGTTGTACAACCAGACCGTCGTGTCCTGGGGAACCGCACCTCCTTCGAGGTCATTGCTGGCAATGAGGACATCGGCGCCCGGCGGCAGCGCTACCGGCTCGGGGCCGAAGTTGACGAGACAGGTGAACGCGTCGCCGCGGGCGAAGGCGACGACTTCGCCGTCGAAGGGAATCCAGCGGAACTCGCCCGCGCCCCACGGCGCCTGCTTCCGCAGGCGCAGGCCGGCGCGGTAGAGCGAGAGCATCGAGCCCGGGTCGTTCGACTCGGCCTCGACGGTGAGCTCGGCCCAGCCGTCCGGCTGGTCGAGCCACGTGCGAACGCCGTCCGGGCTGAACCCGTACGGCGGCGTTTCGCCGGACCACGGAATCGGGATGCGGCAGCCGTCGCGACCGGGATCGACGCCGCCCGAGCGCAACCACATCGGGTCCTGCTTGCGCTCGCCCGGAATGTCCTCTACCTCGGGCAGCCCCAGCTCTTCGCCCTGGTACACGTACAGCGAGCCGGGCAACGCCATCGCGAGCAGCGCAGCGGCTCTGGCTCGCCTCAACCCGCGGCGCAGATCGGTCGGCGTGCCTTCGCGCTTCGACTCGAATGCAAACGACGTGTCGTCGCGGCCGTACCGCGTCACCGGGCGCGTGACGTCGTGGTTCGAGAGCACCCACGTCGCCGGCGCGTCGACGGGCGCATGCGCCGCGAGCGCGCCGTCGATCGACGCACGCATGCGGTCGCTGTCCCACGGGCAGCCGAGGAAGTCGAAGTTGAACGCGGTGTGCAGCTCGTCCGGGCGCAGGTAGCGCGCGAAGCGATCGGCGTCCGGCAGCCAGATCTCGCCGACGAGCATGCGCGGCTCGTCGTAGGAGTCGGCGATCGCGCGCCACCGGCGATAGACGTCGTGCAGCGCGTCGCGGTCGGTGAACGGATGCTCGCCCGGGCCGGCGCCGGCCGTCTCCTCGGCGAGGTCCGGGTCCTTCATCAGGAGCGCCGCCGAGTCGATGCGCACGCCGGCGGCACCGCGGTCGAACCAGAAGCGGAGCACCTCCTCGTGCTCGGCCCACACGTCCTCGTGCGTCCAGTTCAGGTCCGGCTGCTCGGGCGCGAACAGGTGGAGATACCACTCGCCGTCGTCGCCGGTGCGGGTCCACGCCGACCCGCCGAAGATCGACTGCCAGCCGTTCGGCGGCTCCTCGCCGTTCGCGCCCTTGCCGGGCCGGAACCAGAAGCGCGCGCGTTCGGGCGAGCCCGGCTCCGACGTCAAAGCCGCCCGGAACCACGGATGCTCGTTCGAGACGTGGTTCGGGACGATGTCGACGATCGTGCGGATGCCGAGCGCGCGCGCTTCCCCGATCAGACCTTCCGCCTCGAGGAGGGTGCCGAAGGCGGGGTCGACCGAGCGGTAGTCGGAGATGTCGTACCCGGCGTCGGCTCCCGGCGACGGGTACCACGGGTTGAACCAGAGGGCGTCGACGCCGAGGTCGCGCAGGTACGGCAGCCGTGCGCGGACGCCGGCGAGGTCGCCGATGCCGTCGCCGTTGGCATCGCCGAAGCTCCGGACGTAGACCTGGTACACGACCGCGTCCCGCCACCATTCGACGGTGGTCGCGGCGTCGCGCGTCCTCGCCTCGGCTTCGCGGACCTCCACGGCCGCGAGCATGGCACAGGTCGCAATCTAATGCAAGATCTAGCCCAAAACTTGCAAACGGTTTGCAAGAGCGGCGGAACCGGTGGAACCGCGCACGACGAGCTCTGGCGCGAACAGCAGCTCCTGGGTCGAGACCGGGCTGCCGGAGACGAGGGAGAACAGCGTGTTGACCGCGGCCCGCCCCATCGCCTCGATCGGCTGCCGAACCGTCGTGAGCGGCGGGTCGGTGCACGCCATCAGGGCGGAGTCGTCGAAGCCGACGACGGAGAGGTCGTCGGGGACGACGACGCCCTCGCGTCGGGCGGCGCGGACGACGCCGAGGGCGAGCACGTCGCTCGCGCAGACGACCCCGGTGGCGCCCTTTTGCAGGAGTTTCGTGCCGGCCGCCTGCCCCGACTCCATCGAGAACATCCCCCGCTCGACGAGCTCGCGGGCGCCGCCGAGCTCCTCGAAGGCGGCGAGCTTCCGGCGGGACGGCATGTGGTCGGCGGGCCCGAGCACCATCCCGATCCGGTCGTGGCCGAGCGAGCGGAGATGGGTCATCGCCTGCTCGACGGCGCTGTGGTCGTCGACCGAGATCCGCGGGAAGCCGAGGTCCTCGTAGGCGGCGTTGACGAGGACGGCCGGCAGGCCGCGCTCGCGCAGGCGCACGTAGTGCTCGTGGTCCGCGGACGCCTGCGCGTACAGGCCGCCGGAGAAGATGACGCCCGAGACCTGGTGCTCGAGGAGCATGTCGACGTAGTCGGCCTCGGAGATGCCCGCAGAGGTGCGGGTACAGAGCACCGGCGTGAAGCCGCGCTTCGCGAGCGTGTCGGCGACAACCTCCGCGAATGCAGGGAAAATTGGGTTCTGCAGCTCCGGCAGGACGAGCCCGACGAGGCGTGCGCGCTCGCCCCGGAGCTGGGTCGGCCGCTCGTAGCCGAGGACGTCGAGCGCGGTGAGGACGAGCTCCTGCGTCGCCTTCGCGACGCCGGGCTTCTGGTTCAGCACCCGGCTGACGGTCGCCTCGCTCACGCCTGCGTACTGCGCGACCTCCGCCAGACGACGCCTCATGCCGTCAGGGTATCGCAAGAATCCGACAGATTTCTGTCAGACGAGCGCCAGGCGCGCGAGCTCGAGCGCGCCGAGCACGCCGGCGCGGTCGCCGAGCGCCGGCGCGACGATCTCGGGCGCCGCGACGTAGCCCGCGGCCAGCTCCGGCAGACGCGCCCGGACGAGGTCGAGCAGCCCCGGCTCCTTCATGACGCCGCCGCCGAGGACGATCCGCTCCGGCGACAGCACGCTGACGACGTTGAGCAGGCCGAGCGCGAGGTACTCGGCCTCGAGCTCGAGCGGCGTTTCGCCGCGGGCCTGCATCGCCGTGCCGGATGCGAGCCCCTCGAGGCAGTCGCCGTGGAACGGGCAGGAGCCCGGGAACGGGTCGCGCTCCCAGTCGTGCGGGACGCGCATGTGGCCCATCTCGGGATGGGCGAAGCCGTGCACGAGCGTCCCGTTCACAATCGCGCCGCCGCCGATGCCGGTCCCGACGGTGACGTAGACGAACGTGTCGAGGCCGACGGCGGCGCCCCACCGGTGCTCGCCGAGCGCGGCCGCGTTCACGTCGGTGTCGAAGCCGACGGGCACGTCGAACGCCGACACGAGGTCGACGTTCTGCCATCCGGGCTTCGGTGTCGTCGTGATGACGCCGCGCCGCAGGTCGACGGGACCGAACGAGCCGATGCCGACCGCGTCGAGCTCGAAGCGGCCGAGGAACTCGAGCGCGCGTGCGATCGTCTCGCCCGGGGCTCCCGTCGGAAAGACGACTTCGTCGAGGAGGTCGTCAGGCCCGGTGCCGGCGGCACAGACCCACTTCGTCCCGCCCGCTTCGATGCC
>DASXLN010000266.1:0-2860 GCA_036496165.1 Gaiellaceae bacterium
CGCAGCATTGGGTCGGCGACCTCGGCTTCCAGGCGACGACGGGCAAGGACGACGAGGGCAACCGCGTCTCCGCGTACGACGTGTTCGTGCGCGGATCGCTCGGCCCCAAGCCGGCGATCGGCGGCTCGCTGTTCCGCCGCGTCCCGACCGAGCGGCTCGAGCCCGCGGTGGAAGGGCTCGTGCGCGGCTGGCTCGACGGACGCGCAGACGGCGAGACGTTCACCGACTTTCAGCGGCGCCTCAGCGACGACGAGCTCGGCGCGCTCGCCGGTCTCGAGCCGGCGCGGAAACGGGTGGCGGCATGACAATCCTGTTCGACGAGCTCGACGCGGGCGAGCTCTCCGTCCGCTTCGAAGGCGAGGAGCCGCAGTCCCTCATGGAGTGGGCGTTCGACGAGTTCGGCGACGGCATCGCCATCTCCACCGCGTTCCAGGTCGACGGCTCCGTCGTCATCGACATGGCGTACGAGCTGAATCCGAACGTCCGCGTCTTCACGATCGACACCGGCCGGCTGCCGGAGGAGTCGCTCGAGTTTGTCGAGACGCTGCGCGCGCGCTACCCCGGCATCGACCTCGAGGTCGTGCAGCCGGACCCCGAGCACGTGCGCCGCATGGTCGAGGCAAAGGGCCTCGACCTCTTCCGTGAGTCCGTGCCGAACCGGCTCCTCTGCTGCCAGGTGCGCAAGGTGCAGCCGCTCGTGAAGCAGCTCGACGGGCTCGACGCATGGATCACGGGCTTGCGCCGCGACCAGTGGGCGACGCGCACGAACATCCGCAAGGTCGAGATCGACCACGACCACGACGCGATGGTGAAGCTCAATCCGCTGGCGGAGTGGACGGCGCGGGACGTGTGGTCGTATCTGAAGGAGCACGACGTCCCGATCCACCCGCTGTACAAAGCAGGCTTCACGTCCATCGGCTGTGAGCCGTGCACGCGCGCCGTCGAGCCGGGCGAGGCGGAACGCGCCGGACGCTGGTGGTGGGAGGAGAACGCACCGAAAGAGTGCGGAATGCACTGCTCGATCGAGCACGGCGGCTTCGAGCACGAGCTGAAAGCGATCCTCGGACATTGATCGCGCTGCGTGGAGAAGCGGCCGAGGTCGCGCTCGGCGAGGCGCAGGCGGTGCTGGCCTTCGTCCAGGACGGCGAGCGCCGAGCGCGCCTCGCCGACCTCGTCGCCGCGGTCCAGGAGGGCGAGCTCGGCGACGACGAGGCGCAGGCGCTCGAGGAGCTGATCGAGCTCGGGCTCACGACCGGCCGCATTCGCAGCGTCTACGGGCCCGAAGGCGAGCAGGCTGCGCTGAAGACGTTCCGCCGGCTCCCCGGCGGCCGTGAGCTCGCGGACGGCGCACGCGACGTGACCGACGCACTCGCAGCGCTCGACGGGAAGACGCTCGAGCGCGTGTCGGTGCAGTCGAGCGGACCGGGCGCGTTCCTCGTCTCCGTCGCCGTCGAGGGCCTCGAGCTCTCGATCAAGCTCGACCGTGCGGGCGCGCGCATCCACTCCGTCGGTGTCTGACACCGTGCACTACGTCGCCTGCCTCGATCTCACCGGCCGCCGCGTCCTCGTCGTCGGTGACTCGCCGGCGAAGGTGCGGGCGCTCGAGGCGAGCGGCGCGGACGTGGTCGTCGCCGACCGCTACGAGCCGGAGCTGCTCGACGGCGTCTGGCTCGTTGTCGCCGTCGACCGCGAGCAGGGAGAGCGCGTGTTCGCGGATGCGAGCGCGCGCCGCATCTTCTGCAACGTCGAGGATGTCCCCGAGCTGTGCACGTTCATCCTGCCCGCGCTGCACCGTCGCGGCGACATCACCGTCGCCGTCTCGACCGGCGGCGCGTCGCCGGTCCTCGCGCAATGGCTGCGCGACCGATTCGCGTCGCAGGTCGGCTTGGAGCACGAGGTGCTCGCGGCCGAGCTCCGCCGCATCCGCCCGTGGGTGAAGAGGACGTTCGACACGTACGAGGAGCGGCGCGACTTCTTCCGCGACGCGGTCGCGAGGGCGCTGTCGTGAGCGTCGCGCTCGTCGGTGCAGGGCCGGGCGATCCCGGCCTGATCACGGTGAAGGGCCTCGAGCGCGTGCGCGAGTGCGAGGTGCTCGTGTACGACCGGCTCGTCGCATCCGAGCTCGTGGAGGAGGCGCCGGACGATGCGCTGCTGATCGAGCGCGACGCACTGACGCAGGACGAGGTGAACGAGCTCCTCGTCGAGCACGGCCGCGACAGCTTCGTCGTGCGGCTGAAGGGCGGCGATCCGTTCCTGTTCGGCCGCGGCGGTGAAGAAGCGCTCGCCCTCGCCGGGGCCGAGATCCCGTTCGAGGTGATTCCCGGCGTCTCCTCGCTTGCATCCGTTCCCGGGTCGGCCGGCATTCCCGTTACGCACCGCGGGCTCTCGTCCGCCGTGACGGCGTTCGCGGCGCACGACGTCGAGGCCCTCGATGCGGCAGCACTCGCGCGCGTCCCCGGCACCCTCGTTGCGTTCATGGGCGGCGCGAACGCGCGCCGCCTCGCACAGCGGCTGATCGAGCACGGGAAGCCCGCGTCGACTCCCGCGGCGATCGTCTCGCGCGGCACCACCGACGACGAGGGGGTTGTCGTCACGCCATTGGGTGCGCTCGAGGACGCTCTCGAGACGCCGGCGCTCGTCGTGATCGGCGACGTCGTCTCCGTCCGGGCGGCGCTCGCTCTGCGACGATCTGTCGCGTGACGGACTTTCGGCGCGTCGACGCGCTCCCGCCGTATGCGTTCGCCGAGGTCGAGCGGCTGAAGCTCGAGCTCCGCCGCGCCGGCGAGGACGTGATCGACCTCGGCTTCGGCAATCCCGACGTCCCGCCGCCCGAGATCGCGGTGGAGAAGCTCCGCGAGGC
>DASXLN010000267.1:0-5381 GCA_036496165.1 Gaiellaceae bacterium
CACCGGCATGCGGATCGTGCGCGCCTTGTCCGCGAGCGCGCGTGCGACCGCCTGGCGGATCCACCACGTCGCGTACGTCGAGAACTTGTAACCGCGGCGCCAGTCGAACTTCTCGACGGCGCGGATGAGCCCGAGCGTTCCCTCCTGGATGAGGTCGAGGAACGGTAGGCCCTGGTTGCGGTAGTTCTTCGCGATCGAGACGACGAGGCGGAGATTCGACTGGATCATCCGCGTCTTCGCGCTCATGTCGCCGCGCTCGATCTTCTTCGCGAGCTCGACCTCCTGCGCGGCGGTGAGCAGCGCATGCTTGCCGGCCTCGCGCAGGAACAGCTGCAGCGCGTCCGTTGTCGTCTCGACCGGCTGCACGACCGGGGGTGGGGGAGGCGCCTCCTCCTTGGGCTCGTCGACGAGCTCGATGCCGCGGCGGTCGAGCTCGATGTAGACGGCGTCCACCTCGAGCGGGTCGAGCTCGAGCGGCTCGAGCACCTCCTGCAGCTCCAACTGGCGGAGCTGCCCGTTCGACTCAGCCGTTTCCAGGAGCGCGAGCAGCTCCTCGCTCCGGAGAATGATCTCGATCTCGACCGTCACGTTCCCCCCGATCGTTTGTCTGGCCGATCGTTCCGCGCCCTGGGGGGAGCAAAACACGCGAGGCCTCTTCAAGGCAAGGTTTCATTTCGATAAAAAGTGGCGCATGACAACGCTCGAGAATCGGCCCAACACCGCCCTGCTCGTCATCGACGTCCAGAACGGCGTCGTCGACGGGAACCACGAGCGCGACGCCGTCGTCGCCAACGTCGCGAGCCTCGTCGAGAAGGCCCGCGGCGAGGGCGTTCCGGTCGTCTGGGTCCAGCACTCCGACGCGGGCCTCGTCCGGGAGACGGACGCGTGGCGGATCGTCCCCGAGCTCGCACCGTCCGAGGACGAGCCCCTCGTCGAGAAGAACTACGGCGACTCGTTCGAGGCCACGAACCTCGAGTCGGTGCTCGCCGGCCTCGGCGTCGGCCGGCTCGTCGTCGCGGGCGCCCAGACCGACCAGTGCATCCGGTCGACGCTCCACGGCGCCTTCGCCCGGGGCTATGACGCGACGCTCGTCGCCGACGCTCATACGACCGAGGATCTGAGCCCCTGGGGCGCGCCCTCGCCCGACCTCGTGATCGCGCACACGAACCTGTACTGGAACGACCAGGCCGCGCCCGGCCGGACGGCAGGCACGGTCGAGACGAAGGACGTCGACTTCGGCGGCTAGGTCAGACGAGCCGTAGCACGACCGCGGCCGCGATCGCTGCGATCGCCGCGAGGTACATGAGAATGGCGCCGTGGTGCGACCGCGTCCGGCGGGACATGAAGATCGGCAAGGCGGATGTCTCTCGGATGGTCGTGCGGCCGACCATGGCTGCTGCATCGGCGTCAGGCCCAAAGCGGCTCATCGCCCGTTCGGGTGCTCAGGCCGCGTGCACGATAAGCAGTGTTATGTCGAGTCGGGACAGAACGCGAGGAACACGCATCTCCGCCCCCGGCTTTTCCACAGACTGCACAGTCTGCTGTGGAAATGTTGATTATTCAAAATCCGCAAAATGCGAATCTTTTCAATCTCGAGACTCTTGCACGTCCCTTGCCGACCCCCTAGATTGACAACTGCGCCGAGCGCGGCGCGGGAGTAGGTTGAAGCGGAGCCGATAGGCCGTACGAGGAAGCCCGCAAGGGCTGAGGCGGAAAGTCGAGCGGCTCGGTGGACGAAACCGCAACCGGCTCGGCGAATTTTTTTGGTCCCGTTTCTCTAGGATCAGCCCTCGTGCACTTTCACCCGCCGAGCATCGACCCGGGCGTCATCGCCCTCCTGTGGGCCATCGCGCTCGGGGCGTTCATCTACTTCGGGTTGCTCGCGGTCGGATCGTCAGGCGCGTTCGCCATCGTCGTCTCGATGGTCTCCGCCGCCGGCATCTGGCTGTTCGTCCGCGCCCGCGGCAACAGCATCTAGGAACTGCTCTAGGCGGCGACTGCCGCGAGCGGCCGAGCCAAAGGGCCGGACACGCTCCGGCTGAGAGCCGCGACGAGCAGCGTCGCGAGATCCGACCCGATCGCCCTCTCGAGCCGGACCCGGGCGCAATCAGCGTCGGGGTCGAGGCAAGCGAGGTGAGCGGCGAGAAGATCGAGTCCCACTTCTCGCTGCGATGCGCGGCCTGCAACGTCCATCCAGTCCTTGGTATCGGCGCCCCGAGCCACGGCGCGTGATCCCTGACGGCAGGGATTGGGGCTGCCGTGCGAGTCGGCAGCCCCTCCCCCCATCTCGTCAGTCCATCGTCGTCGGCGAGCCGCGCTCGCCGCGCGGGCCGACGACGACCTCCTTCGGCCGGCCGGTGGCCGGTGTTCCGACCTCGCGCCGCTCGGCCGTGACCGGCTCGTTCGCCGGCGTTCCGGCCGCGACGGGCCGGGTCGCCGTCACGGGCGCTGCGGCTGCCGCGGGGGCCACCGCCGGCGCCATCGCGGGCACCGTGTCGAACGACATCCCGAGCACGAGCCCGAACCCGAACGCGAGGACGCCGTGCCACAGGGCGAGGTCGTGCACGAGCCCCGTGAGCCCGATGTCATGCGTCCACCGGACGAACGTCCCCTCGTACCAGCCGTGGCCGGGCTGGCTCGCCAGCATGATCCACCCGACGACGATCAGCACCGGCAGCAAGGCGAGGAGGAGCGTCGCCGGCGACACGCGCAGCCGAAGCCCCTTCGTCCATCCGCCGATCACCTGCGACACGGCCATGACGAGGCCGGCGCCGGCCACGATCGCCATCTCGGCCCAGAAGCGCCCATCGGTGCGCTGACCGACGAGCGTCGCGACCCAGAGAAGGACGCCGGCACCGCCTGCGGCGGCGAGCGTCGTCAGACCGCGTGTCGCGTCGTACAGTCCGTACCGTTGCATCCGATCACCTCGTTCCGCGTTTTGCAGGAGAAACGCGGATGGGGCGATTGCGGTTACGACAGGTCGAGCCGGCGGGCGTCGAATGTCGACGACCACAGCTCGGCCCGGAACTCCTCCACCGTCGCCTGGAGGTCTGCCCCGAACACGTGCTCGACGACGCCGATCTCGCGGTCGTTGTGGAACGGCACGTCGACGTGCCCGTGGGTGACGAGGTTGACCGACGTTCGGTTGCACACCGGGCACTGCACGGCGAGGCCGAGCCGCCCGTCCCCCGGCGCGAGGAGGAAGAACGCCGACGGGAAGACCGGCCGCGGCCGCTCCTCCGGGTAACAGAAGAAGCTCCACGGCCACTCCCCCGCTCCGATGCGCGCGGCTGCGAGATCGCCGAGCTCCTCCGCGACCGGCTCGACGCGCGAGGTCATGAGGTTCAGGAAGACGCCGCCTTCGAGACCGAGCGGCGCCCAGTCGAGGTCGTCGTGGCTGACGAGGCCGTCGTGCTCGCCGCCGCACGTGCAGGCGAACCGGACGCGGTAGACGGCCGGGTGGGCGGTGCCTTCGAGCCGCTCGAGCGTCCGGAAGTCGTGCAGCGCCACCGCCGCCTCGCCCCGGTGCGGGCACGAGAACGTGTACCGGCTCGTCAGCGGGTCGTACATGTCCATCTTGTAAACGGCCGGACGGACGGAGAAGTTATGTCAGTACGAGATGAGCGCGTGCAGGTCGTACCGCTGCAGCCGGTCGCGGCCGCCGAGGAAGGTCAGGTCGATGACGAAGTTGATCCCGACCACGGTGCCTCCGAGCTGCTCGACGAGGCCCGCGATCGCCTCGACGGTGCCGCCGGTCGCGAGCACGTCGTCGTGGATGATGACGCGCGCCCCCTTCGCGATCGACGACGCGTTCACCTCGAGCGCGTTCTCGCCGTACTCGAGCGCGTAGCGAGCCGAGACCGTCTCGGGCGGCAGCTTGCCCGGCCGCCGCGCGGGGACGAAGCCGCACCCGACCTTGCACGCGATCGCCGCGCCGAGCCAGAAGCCGCGCGCCTCTGCGCCGAGCACGAGATCCGGCCTGCGCTCGGACGACCAGTCGGCGAGGTCGGCCACCGCCTGGCGCAGCGCCGCCGGATCGCCGAGGAGCGGCGCGATGTCCTTGAAGCCGACCCCCGGCTCCGGGAAGTCGGGAACCTCGCGAATCTTCGACTTCAGGTCGATCGTCGTCGTCATCCGGCGAGCCTCCTGACCGTTCGTCCGAGGAGCAGTTGCGACAGCTCCTGCGCCGCTTCCGTGAGCGTCCGCAAGTCGTCGAGCCCGGCGCGCCGGCGCTCGGGGTTGCGGGACCGAAGCGCCGGGAGGACGAGCGCCTCGAGGAGACCGGCCTCGCGGTCGGCGGCAGTCCGAAACGCGCGCAGGTGCCGCGGCGCGATGCCGTACCGGGCGAGCCGCTCGCAGACCTCGGCGATCTCGACGTCGAGCTCGGTGTACGGCGCCTCGATGAGACCGAACTGCTCGAGCTCCCGGATGCGCGCGCGCTCCACCCCGGCCCGCTCGCACAGTCCGTCGAGATCGAGGTCGTCGTCCTCGTGGTCGCCCAGCACCGCGGTCGCCCGCTTTCGCCGTGCCTTCGCGGCGCCGGCCGCGAGCTCCTCGCGGATGACGCGCAGCGGCAGAAACTCGTCGCGCTGGAGGCGGAGGATCGTCCGCAGCCGCTCGAGGTCCTCGTCGGAGAACAGCCGGTAGCCGCCCTCCGTCCGTTTCGGCGTGAGCAGCCCCTCGCCCTCGAGGTAGCGGATCTTCGAGATGGACACGTCGGGGAACTCGGCCTTGAGCGCCTCGCACACCGCGCCGATCGTCAGCCGTTGCCTGTGCGCGGCGACAGCCATCAGCGCGCGAGGAACGTCAGCCGGTACTTGCCGATCTGGAGCTCGTCGCCGTCCGAGAGCTCCGCCGATTCGACGCGGCGGCGGTTGACGAAGGTGCCGTTCAGGCTGCCCTGGTCCTCGACGAACCAGCGGCCGTCGCGCTCGACGAGCACTGCGTGGCGCCGCGACACGGTGACGTCGTCGAGGAAGACGGGGCAGTCGGGCGACCGTCCGATCGTGGTGCGCTCGCCCTGCGGGACGAACGTCTCCCCCGCCCGGCCCCCGCCGGAGCGGACGACGAGCGCGGGGCCTTCGACGCCGAGGTCATCGAGCCTCTCGAGGTCGCCCCCGGCCTCGTCGGCGCTGAACGTCTGCGTCTGCTCCGCCGGCTCGGGCGCATGCAGGAGCGCGCCGCATTTCGCGCAGTAGTTCGCGGCCTCCTGGTTCTGGAAGCCGCACTCCGGACAGTAAATGTGACTCATCCGAGAAGTCGCTGTCGCGGCCGTGGTGATCCAGGGCACAGAGGCATCTGCGCGTCAAACCAGAGCGCGTAGCGCATCATTCCGCCGCGGGAGCGGCCTTGCCGGCGAGGATCTCGGTCAGCGACTCGAC
>DASXLN010000268.1:0-8768 GCA_036496165.1 Gaiellaceae bacterium
GCCGCCAGGCTTCGTGGGCGAAGACGTTCGGCCTGCCGATGGAGATCGTCTCCGCGGAGGAGGCGAAGGAGCTGTTCCCGCCCTTGTCGACGGACGGCGTGCTCGGCGCCGCCTTCATCCCCGACGACGGCTACCTCGACCCGTCGCAGCTGACGTTCGCGCTCGCCGACGGTGCTCGCCGGCTCGGCGCGCAGATCGAGGTGCGCACGAGGGTGCTCGGGATCGAGACGCGCGACGACCGTGTGTGCGCCGTCGAGACCGACAAGGGGCGGATCGAGTGCGAGGTCGTCGTCGACGCCGCCGGCATGTACGCGCGCCAGGTCGCGGAGCTCGTCGGCGTCGACGTTCCGATGATCCCGTTCGGCCACCAGTACCTCGTCACCGAGCCGTTCGACCCGCCGCTCGAGCCGCTGCCGACGCTGCGCGACCCCGACAACCTCATCTACTTCCGCACCGAGATCGGCGGGCTCGTCATGGGTGGCTACGAGCGCAAGCCCGCGTCATGGGCGATCGACGGCATTCCCGACGGCTTCGAGGCGAAGCTCCTGCCGCAGGAGTGGGACCGGATGGAGGAGCTGTTCACGAACTCCATCCACCGCGTGCCCGCGATGGAGACCGCCGAGGTGAAGATGTTCTTCAACGGGCCCGAGGCATTCACGCCCGACGCCGACTTCCTTCTCGGCGAGACCGACGTCCCCGGCTTCTGGATCGCCGCCGGCGGCTGTGCGCACGGGCTCGCCGGCGCCGGCGGCATCGGCAAGATCATGAGCGAGTGGATCGTCGACGGCCGTCCCGAATGGGACGTGTGGCCGCTCGACTGGCGCCGCTTCGGCCGTCAGTACCGCAGCCGCGAGTACACGCTCGCGCGCACGTACGAGGCGCTGTCGAAGTACTACGACATCAAGTACCCGGGGGAGGAGCGGCAGGCCGGCCGCCCGCTTCGTGTATCGCCGATATATCAGCGGCATATCGCGCTGGACGCGTCCTTCGGGGAGAAGGGCGGCTGGGAGCGCGTCAACTGGTACGAGTCGAACGCTGCGCGTGGCGACGCGTCGTTGCGCCCGCGTGGCTGGGCGGGCGAGAACTGGTCGCCGGCGATCGAGGTGGAGGCACGAGCGGCGCGCGAGGGAGTCGCGCTGTTCGACCAGTCGTCGTTCTCGAAGCTGGAGGTGCTCGGGCCGGGCGCGCTCGCGTTCCTCGAGCGCCTGTGCGCGAACCGCATCGACCGCCCGGTCGGGACGGTCGTGTACACGCAGCTCCTCAACCACCGCGGCGGGATCGAGGCCGACCTCTCGGTGTTGCGGCGCGGCGAGGACCGCTTCCTGCTCGTCACCGGCACGGCGTTCGGCACGCACGACCGCGCGTGGCTCGAGCGGAACATGCCGCGCGACGGCTCCGTCTACGTGAACGACGTCACCTCGGCGTTCGCGTGCCTCTGCCTGTGGGGCCCGAAAGTGCGCGACGTCGTCAGCTTCGACCATCCCTACATGACGGCGCGCGACGTCACGGTCGGGAACGTCCCGTGCCTCGCGTCCCGCGTGACGTACGTCGGCGAGCTCGGCTGGGAGCTGTACTGCCCAACCGAGTACGGCGCGACGCTGTGGGACACGCTCTGCGTCGACGGCGTCACCCCCGGCGGCTACCGCGCGATCGAGTCGTTGCGGCTCGAGAAGGGCTACCGCGCGTGGGGAAGCGACCTCACCGCCGAGACGACCCCGCTCGAAGCCGGGCTCGGCTTCGCGGTGAAGATGGACAAAGGCGACTTCATCGGCCGCGACGGGCTGCGCGAGCCGGCGGTGAAGCTCGTGTGCATCGTCCTCGACGACCCGCGCGCGGTCGCGCTCGGGTCAGAGCCGGTGCGCGTCGGCGACGAGATCGTCGGCCGCGTCACGAGCGCCGGCTACGGCTACGCGGTCGGCGCGAGCATCGCGTTCGCATACGTTCCCGTCGCGAGCTCCGAGCCGGGGACGAAGATCGCGATCGACATCTTCGGTGAGTGGGTCGGCGGCGAGGTGCGCGCCGACCCACTCTACGATCCGAAGAGAGAGCGCCTGCGCTAGACGGCGACGCGCCCGCCGTCGACCGGGATCACAGCGCCGTTCAGATAGCTCGCGCGCTCCGACGCGAGGAAGACGATCGTCGCAGCGATCTCCTCCGGCGCGGCTGCGCGCCCGAGCGGGATCGTCGAGACGATCGCCGCGAAGCCGTCGCCCATGGCATCGGTGCCCGGCGTCGAGGTCGGGCCGGGGGAGACCGCGTTGACGCGGACGCCGGAAGGCCCGTACTCCGCCGCCCACGCCTTCGTCAGCAGCGCTGCCGCCGCCTTCGATGCGCCGTAGGCCGAGAGCCCGGCCATCCCGAACTCCGCGACCATCGTCGTGACGTTGACGATCGAGCCGCTGCCGCGCTCCGCCATCCGCGGCGCGATCGCCGCCGTCAGCAGGAACGGCGCCTTGACGTTGACCGCGAACGCCTCGTCGAACGACTCCTCCGAGATCTCATGCGTGAGCCCGGCGGGAAACACGCCCGCGTTGTTGACGAGCACGTCGACGTCGGCCGCGCGCTCGGCGAGCGCGCGCACGTCGTCCACCTTCTCGAGGTCGGCGCGCACGAACTCCGCCTCGCCGCCCGCCTCCTCGATCGCAGCCACGACCTCTGCACCGCGCGCATCGCTGCGGCCGCTGATGAGGACGTTTGCGCCCTCGCGGGCGAGCGCCTCGGCGGTGGCCCGCCCGATCCCCGACGTCCCGCCCGTCACCAGGGCGCGCTTTCCGGCCAACTCGTTCATTTCTCTCTCCCTAGATTGGACTGAGTGGTCCAACCATAACTGGACTGTCAAGTCCAAGGCGAGCTACACTGGAGGCATGCTCACGAAGAAGGGACAGGCGACGCGGGAGCGGATCCTCCAGGCGGCCGCCGAGCTCGTCGCCGAGAAGGGCGCCGCCGGGATGAGCCTCGACGACGTCGGCGAGCGCTCCGGCGCCAGCCGCAGCCAGCTCTACCACTACTTCGATGACCGGGACGAGCTCGTCCGCGAGGTCATCGACGTCACGACGGACGCGGTGCTCGCCGCGCAGGACGGCCAGCTCGAGCACCTCGACTCGTGGGCGGGCATCGACCGCTGGTTCGACGCGCTCGTCGACCTGCAGGTCGACCGTCAGGCGCGCGGCGGGTGCCCGATCGGATCGCTCGCCGGTCAGCTCGCCGAGCACGACCCCGGCGCGCGCAAGGCGCTCGCCGCCGGATTCGAGCGCTGGGAGCAGTACCTGCGCGAGGGACTCACGACGATGAAGGAACGCGGCAAACTGCGCCGCGACGCCGATCCGGCCGAGCTCGCGACGGCGACGATGGCAGCGATCCAGGGCGGCCTCCTGCTCACGCAGGTGCGCCGCGATCCGCAGCAGCTGCGGATCGCGCTCGACGCCGCCCGCGCGAACCTGAAAAGGGAGCGGGTGCGGGCCTGACGGCCCGCACCCTGTCACTCCGCTACTTCCCGAGCCACTTGTTGACCGTCGCCGTGTTGGCGGCGATCCACTTCTGCGCTGCCTTGTCCGGATCCATGTGCTGGCCGGCGATCATCCCGGCCACCGTGTTCTGATCCGCGTTCGTCCAGCTGAAGTTCTTGACCACGGCGACGGCCGGCGAGCCGCTCGTCGCGAACTTCTTGCTCATGAACTTCGTCAGGACGTATTGCGGATACGCGCACGCGTACTTGCTCGGGCTGCCGCCCAGCTTCTCGTCGTCCTGGCACCCCTTGAAGCGCGGCGGGAGCTGGACCATCGAGAGGTGGTACGTCGCGTTCAGATACTGCGGGTCGTACCAGTAGAAGAGCACCGGCTTGTGCTGCTTGTACAGCTGCTCCCAGCGCGCGACCTGCGCCGGCTCCGCGCCGACGCTGACGAACTTGAAGTTCAGGTGGAGCGCCGTGATCAGCGTCTTGTCCTTCTGCTGATACGACGGGTCGCCGCCGAGGAACATCCCCTGCGAGCCCGACTCCGGCGACTTGAAGAGCGACTCCTTGCCCTTCAGGCCCTTCCACGTCTTGAACTCGGGATGCTGCTGCATCAGGTACGTCGGGATGTACCAGCCGATGACGCCGGTGACGCCGTTCTTGCCGGCGTAGACGACCGTCTTCTGCTGCTTGACGTACTGCTTCTGCTGGTCGACGTGGCCCCAGTCCTCGAGGATCGCATCCGTCTTGCCGTCGGCCATCGCCTGGTAGACGGGCACCTCGGCGATCTTGGTGATGTTCACCTTGCAGCCGAGATTCTTCTCGAGCACGTTCTTGACGACGTACGTGTTCGCGGTCGAGCCGGCCCACGCCTGCTCGTTGAGCGTGACCGTGCCACACGCCTTCGTCTTGGCGGCGGCACCGCCGCCCATGACCATTGCGACGACGACCGCCGCGACGATCAGCCCTCCTACACGAACCTTCATCCGATCCCTCCTTCGCGTCACGTCATTTCCTCTGTCAGCCTGCGCCGTCGGCCGCGCGTCACGCGATCGAGCGCAATCCCCAGAGCGAGGATGGCGAACGAGGCGAGGACGCCCTGTCCGAACGAACCTTGCACGAACCCTTGTGCCACCTCGTAGCCGAGCGCGCCCGATCCCACGAGCCCGCCGATCACGACGACGGCGAGCACCATGATCAGCCCCTGGTTGACGCCGAGCATGATCGCGTCGCGCGCGAGCGGGATCTTCACCTTCAGCAGCGTCTGCATCCGCGTCGCACCGAACGCGCCCGCCGCCTCGACCGAGTGCGGCGAGACCTCGCGAACGCCCGCCTCCACGAGCCGGATCACGACCGGGGACGCGTAGAGCGCGGCGGCGAAGATGCCGGGCACGATCGACACCGGCACGAGGTAGATGAACGGGATGATGTAGACGAGCTGCGGCAATGTCTGCAGCACGTCGAGAACCGGTCGCATCGTCCGCTTCGCCACGCTGCTCTCCGCAGCGAGCACGCCGAGGGGGACACCGACGATGAGGGTCAGGAGTGTGGCGACGATCACCTGCGACAGCGTGTTCATCGCGTTCGTCCACTCGCTGACGACGCCGATGAGCGCAAGCACCACGAGCGTCGTGAGGGCGGGGCGAAGACCGGAGATGACGAACGCGACGAGCGCGATCCCGAACACCATCGCGGGCCACGGCATCTCCTGGAAGAACGAGGCGAGCGGGTTGAGGCCGTACTGCACGATCCAGCCCCCGACGGGGTTCGTGATGTGGAAGATGAAGGTCGCCGGGTTCTGCACGTAGTCGAGCGCAGACTGGATCTGGCGGAGCAGCCAGTCCTGCGCCGTCCAGCGCGACCAGCTGCTGCCGGCATGGAGGACGTTGCCGAGGAGCGCTGCGAGCCCCACCGCGGCCGCGCACGCGAGCGTGTATGCGCGCAGGCGCCGCTGCTTGCCCTCGGTGAGATGACGGTGCGCCGGGTCGGTCCGGATCGCCATCGCTTCGGTGCTGCGGTCGACCGCGATCGCCATGATCACGATCGCAAATCCTGCGAGGAGCGCGCGCGCCTGGTCGGAGTAGAGGCCGCTGGTGACGACGTCGCCGAGCCCCGCGCCGCCGATCAGGCCGGCGATCACGACCATCGAGAGCGCGAAGAGGATCGTCTGGTTCACCGCGAGGAGCAGCAGCCGCCGAGCGAGCGGGAGCTGCACCTTGAAGAGCGTCTGCGCACGAGTCGCGCCGAGCGCTGTCGCAGCCTCGACCGTGTTCGCGGGCACGCCGCGGATCCCGAGCGCGGTGATGCGGATCGCCGGTGGGATCGAGTAGATGAGGGTCGTGACGACGGCCGCGCCCGGGCCGACCGAGAAGAGCAGCACGACCGGCATCAGGTACGCGAAGGCCGGGATGATCTGCATCGCGTCGAGCACCGGCGTGATCGCGCGCTGGAAGCGGTCCGAGCGGCCGGCCCAGATCCCGAGCGGCAGGCCGATGAGGAGCGAGAGCCCGACGGACGCGAGCGTCAGCGCGAACGTCCGCATCGCGGGATCCCACAGCCCCATCGCCGCGAACGAGCAGAGCGCGAGCGCCGTGCCCACCGCCGCGCGGCGGCCGCCGAAGCGGAGCACGACGAGCGTGCCGAGCACCGTCGTCCCGACCCACGTCAGCTTGAAGAAGAGGCTCGTGAGCCAGCCGACGATGTTGTCGAGGAACGTCGAGACCGCGTTGAATGTGCGGAAGAAGATGCTCGGGTGCGGGACGTTCCGGTTGTTCGACAGCCACGTCTGGAAGTTGTCGAGGTAGTGCCCGAGCGTGCTCCACGTGAGCGCCGCCGGCCAGACGAGGTCGTTCCGCCACCCGATGAACGCGACGACCATCGCGCCGAGGATCACGGCGACGATCACAGTGCGGTTGCGCCACCAGGCTCGCGGCGCCGCCACGACGATGCGCTCGGCGGCGTGCGCGACCGCCATCAGCTCTCGCCCGCGATTGCGGTGAGCACGGCTTCGCGATCGACCACGCCGACGACGCGGTCGCCGTCGACCGCGCACACCGGGCGCTCGCTCTGCGCGATCACCGACACGCCGTTCCGCACCGTCGTGTGCACGTCGAGCCTCGGCCCATCCTCCTCGCCCGGCCGCGGCTCGCGCATGATCCACCGCAGCGTGAGCACGTGGCTGCGCGGGATGTCGCGGACGAAGTTCGCGACGTACTCGTCGGCGGGCGAGCCGACGAGCTCCTCCGGCGTCGCGAGCTGCACGATCGCGCCGTCGCGCATGATCGCGATCCGGTCGCCGAGCCGGAGCGCCTCCGGCAGGTCGTGCGTGATGAAGACCATCGTCTTGCCGGTCTCCTCCTGCAGGCGGCAGACCTCGTCCTGCATGTCCCGGCGGATGAGCGGGTCGAGTGCGCTGAACGGCTCGTCGTAGAGCATCACTTTCGGCTCGACGGCGAACGCGCGCGCGAGGCCGACGCGCTGCTGCATGCCGCCCGACAGCTGGTCCGGGAACTGGTTACCAGAGTCCTCGAGGCCGACGAGCTTCAGCACTTCTTCCGCGCGCTTCAGCCGCTCCGCCTTCGGCACGCCCTGGATCTCGAGGCCGAACGCGACGTTGTCGACGACGCGGCGGTGCGCGAGCAGCCCGAAGTGCTGGAACACCATCGACGACGTGTGCCGGCGCAACTCGCGCAGCTCCGCCGGGTCCGCGGCCGTGACGTCGCGGCCGGCGATCTCGATCGTCCCGGCCGTCGGCTCGATCAATCGGATGAGGGTGCGCACGAGCGTCGACTTGCCCGAGCCGGAGAGACCCATGACAACGAAGATCTCGCCGGGCCAGACCTCGAACGAGACGTCGCGCACGGCGGCGACGCAGCCGTGCTTCGCGCGGAGCTCGGCGCGGGGGAGATCCGCGTCGGGCGTGCCCATGACGCGGTCGGCGTGGCGGCCGAAGATCTTCCAGACTCCCTGGACGCGGATGAGCGGCTCGCCGCTGCGGTCGACAACCGCGTTCATCGACGTACCGTAGTACGCATTCCGCTGGAGTCCAAGGTCGTCAGAAGAGCCCCACCGTCCGTCCCTCGTCGTCGATGTCGACGTTCATCGCCGCCGGCGTCCTCCCGTAGCCGGGCATCGTCTGCATGTCGCCGCAGAGCGCGACGAGCCAGCCGGCGCCCGTGTACGCGCGAATGTCGCGCACCGTGACCGTGAAACCGGTCGGTGCGTTGGCAAGCGTCGGGTCGTGCGAGAGCGAGAGATGCGTCTTCGCCATGCAGATCGGGAGCTTGTCGAAGCCGACGCGCTCGAAGTCCTCGATCTTTTTCCGGGCGGCCGGCTGGAGCAGGATCCCGTCGGCGCCGTAGACGCGCGTCGCGATCGCCTCGATCTTCCGCTCGATCGACTCGTCGAGCGGATAGACGGGCGCAAAGCTCGACGGTGCTTCCGTCGCGGCCACGACCGCCTCCGCGAGCGCGGCCGCGCCCTCGCCGCCCTTCGCCACTGCTTCATTGGCCTCGGCGGCGAACGCGCCGTTCGCGAGCGCGATCTGCCGGATCTGCTCGATCTCCTCGTCGGTGTCGTTCGGGAAGCGGTTGACGGCGACGACGGCGTTCAGCCCGAACTCGCGGATGATCCCGAGGTGGCGCGCGAGGTTCGCCGAGCCGGCCTCGATCGCCTCCGCGCCGCCGTCGGGGTCGCCGCCGTGGTGCTTCAGCGCCTTCACAGTCGCGACGAGGACGACCACGCTCGGCGTCAGATGCCCGACACGGCAGACGATGTCCATGAACTTCTCCATCCCCATGTCCGCGCCGAAGCCGGACTCGGTGACGACGATGTCGCCGAGCTTCAGAGCGATGCGGTCGGAGACGAGCGAGTTGTTGCCATGCGCGATGTTCGCGAACGGGCCGCAGTGCACGAAGGCAGGCTGGCCCTCGAGCGTCTGCACGAGGTTCGGCTTGATCGTCTCCTTCAGGAGGACGGTCATCGCGCCCGCCGCCTTCAGCTGCTCGGCCGTCACCGGCGCGCCGTCGTACGTCGAGCCGACGGTGATCGCGCCGAGCCGTGCGCGCAGGTCGAAGAGGTCGCGCGCGACGGCGACGATCGCCATGACCTCGGAGGCGGCGGTGATGTCCCAGCCCGTCTGACGCGTATAGCCGTTCGCGCGGCCGCCGAGCCCGATGACGGTGTCGCGCAGCGCGCGGTCGTTGATGTCCACGCAGCGCCGCCACGAGATCGAGAGCGGGTCGATCCCCAGCTCGTTGCCGTGCAGTAGGTGCGCCTCCAGCATCGCCGCAAGCAAGTTGTTCGCTGCCCCGATGGC
>DASXLN010000269.1:0-4049 GCA_036496165.1 Gaiellaceae bacterium
GCGCTCGACCTCGATGCTCGACGCGTTCAAGGTCGCCGACGACGTCCTCCGCCAGGGCGTGCAGGGCATCACCGACCTGATCACGTTGCCGGGCCTCATCAACCTCGACTTCGCCGACGTGCGCACGATCATGAGCGACTCCGGCACGGCGCTGATGGGCATCGGCTTCTCGTCGCAGGGCGAGAACCGCGCGAAGGAAGCGGCCGAGCGCGCGCTGCGCTCACCGCTGATCGACCAGGAGATCACCGGCGCGACCGGGATCCTGCTCTCGATCGCCGGCGGCGACGACATGACGCTGATCGAGGTGAACGAGGCCGCCGAGGTGATTCGCGGCGCCGCCACAGACGAGACGAACATCATCTTCGGCGCGACCGTCGACGACCGCCTCACCGGGCAGGGGTGGGGGACCGTCGTCGCAACCGGCATCGGCCGCGGCCGGCGTCCGCACCGGCCCACGTTCGCGCCGCCGTCGATCGTCGACAACGGCGACGTCGACGTGCCGTCGTTCCTGAAGCAGTAGTGGATACGTTCCTCGCGATCGCGAGCAAGCGCGACGAGCGCCGCTACGCCGATCGTCCTGTGAGCGAGGAGCACGTGCTGCGGATCCTCGACGCGGGCCGGCTGAGCGGGAGCTCGCGCAACACGCAGAACTGGAAGTTCGTCATCTCGGATGCGTCGCTGGCCGAGACCGTGTACGCGCCCGAGAACGTCGCGACAGCGGGGCTCGTGATCGCGATCGTCGGCGAGGCGGGGATGTTCGACGTCGGCCGCTGCGCGCAGAACATGATGCTCGCGGCCTGGGATCTCGGCGTCGTCTCGTGCCCGAACGGGATCCGCGACGCCGAGAAGGCGGCGGAGATCGCGGGTGGCGAGGTGAAGATGATCCTGACGTTCGGCTATCCGCAGCGGGAGCTGAACGTCGAGGCGCGGAGCGCGGAGGAATGGTCCGCGCGCGCGAACAGGAAGCCGCTCGACGACCTCGTCATTCGGTAGCGTTCGGCATCGTGCCCGGGCGCCGCAACAAGCCGAAGCCGGCCGTCGGAGTAGGCGAGGTCCTACTGTGGCTGCTGTTCACGATCCTGCTCGTCCCGGCCGGCGCGGTCGGCTGGGCGATCGGGCACTACACCGGCCACCACGGCGGCGGGACGCGCACGGTCACCGTGTCGGCGCCCGCGACGACGACCGCGTCCAAGCCGACGACGACGGCGGCCGCAACGACGACCGCGGCCGCGAAGCCGACGGTCGACGCGAAGGCGATCTTCACCTCGGCCGGCTGCGGCGCGTGCCACACGTTCATGCCTGCCGGCACGAGCGGGACGATCGGCCCCAATCTCGATACCGCGCCGGAGAAGGACGCGAAGACGACGGGTACGCCGCTCGCCGCGTTCGTGAAGAAGTCGATCATCGACCCGAGCGCATATCTCTCGCCGGGGTATAAGGACCTCATGCCGAAGACGTTCGGATCGTCGCTCAGCGCCGCGAAGATCGACGCGCTTGTCAACTACATCGTGACGAAGAAGTGATCGAGTCCATCCATGTCGGCCCGGATGCGGGCGGCGAGCTCGTCTCCGTCGAGTCGGTGCGCGCAATCGCGGGCCAGGGGCTTGAGGGCGACCGCAGCTTCCGTCCGCAGGGCGCGAAGCCGGGTCAGGCGCTGACGCTCGTCGAGGCCGAGAACGTCGAGGACGTCGGGCTCGGCGTCGGCGAGACCCGCCGGCAGCTGACCGTGCGCGGCGTGCGACTGAACGACCTAGTCGGGAAGACGTTCAAGGTGGGCGAGGTGGAGTGCTATGGCGTCGAGCTGTGCGAGCCGTGCGAGCACCTGCAGTCGATGACGCGGCCCGGGATCATCAAGGATCTCGTCCACCGGGCCGGTATCAACGCGGACATCTTGAGCGACGGCGTGATTCGCGTCGGCGACACGATCTCGTTCTAGTCCCGGACGAGCTGCTGACACTCATGGCGGAAGTGGCTGCTGCCGATAGTTAACGCGTGCACACCACGACGACTCCGGCGCCACCCCAGGTCGGCCCAGTGCTGATTCACTCTCTAACGCAGGCTCTCGGTGGCTTCGTCTCGCATTTCTGGTGGCTGATCTTGATCGTCGCCGCCGCTGGTGCGGCGCGCGGGATCGCCTGGCTGCTCGCGGAGCGCCGGCTCTCTCGGTCAGGGATCGACGAGATCGACGCGATGGGCGGCGTGGTGTTCGAGAGGCGGCTCGCGCATCTGTTCAGCAGCCTCGGCTACCGCGTGGAGCAAACCCGTGCTCTCGGCGACTTCGGCGCCGATCTCATCCTCGAGCGCGATGGAGTCAGGACTGTCGTTCAGGCGAAGCGCTGGAAGAAGAACGTCGGAATCAAGGCTGTTCAGGAGGCCGTCGCGTCGAAGCCGATGTACAGATGCGACCGCGCGATGGTCGTCACCAACCGCTACTTCACGCCATCCGCGAAGCGGCTCGCGAAAGCGAACCACGTGACGCTCTGGAATCGAGACGACCTGATTCGCGCACTCCTCCGGTCCGACCCGACGGCTGTTCCCGCGCTCAGGCCATCTGACGCCTAGGGCAGCTTGCAGCTCGGCCGCTGGCCGGCGAGCTGATCGAGCGCGCTGTCGGCGCTGACGATGAAGCCGATCCGCGCGGTGCGCGCGTGCAGCGTCGTCAGCCGCAGCATCCCGTCGGCGCCCTGGCTCAGGCAGCCATCGGATGTCCGCCAGTACGGCGACCAGCGCACGGCGATGCGGTACTTCCCGCCCCGCGGCACGGCGACGACGATGCGCGACTGCGTCAGCGCGACGACGCGCGCCTTCGCCGGGCCGGTGACGATCGGCTGGAACTGCGGCACGCGGTAGATCGAGATCGCCGGGTCGGCGTACACGCGCCGGAGGCCCGCGCGTCCACTCCTGACGAGCGCGGCCTCGGCGGCCGAGCTGTAGTCGAGAGGTGAGCTCGTCGCCAGCACGACGTAGCCGATCCCGAGACCGTGGAGCCAGCGCAGGTACGCGCGCTGCCCGAGCTTGCTGTACAGCACCGCGTTCTCGGGGAAGTCGTCTTGCCGGAACCACCCGCGCGCAAGCGGGATGTTCGCGTCGGCGAGATAGACGGCCGGCCAGTGGCCGGCGGTGTCGACCGCCTCGACGCGCGTGTTGGGACCGGCGTGCGCCTTGAGGAACGCGATCGCCGCCGGCCACGTCGCCGCATTGGCCGTGACGTCGGTCTGCCCCTTCACGAAGCTTGCGACGAGCGGCGACACGTTCCAGGCGACTGCGAGCGCGATCGCGGTAACCGCGATCGGCAGCGGACGCCAACTGCGCAGCGAGAAGATGAGCACGGCGAGCGGGATCGCGGCGAAGCGGAGGCGCTCGATGTTTCCGCCGAGCTCCGACGGGACGACGTACGCCGCGATCATCGCCGCGAGGTAGACGGCGAAGAAGAACTGCAGCACGCGCGCGCGCTCGACGCGCCACGTGAGCGCGAGGCCGATCAGGCAGAACACGGAGCCGGCGATGACATCCGCCGCGTGGAAGGGGAAGCTTCCGCCGTCGGGGAAGAGCCGCCAGAGCACGAGCTCGCCGATGCCGGCGACCGCGACGACCGCGATGGGCACGCGCGAGCTTCGCAGCGACACGCGTCGCCCGAGCGCGATGCCCGCGAGGATGACCGCGAGCAAGAGAAATGCAAGGGGGCTGGCGGCGAGCGCGAGCAGGGCGAGCGCGGCGAAGCGCCAGCGCGCGCCGGACTGCAGCGCCCACAGCGCGAGGAGGGCGAGGGCGAACCCGAGAGCGAACGGGAACGCCGCCGAGAGGATGATTCCCGCCCAGACGATCGCGAACGTGCGGCTTGACCACCGTGTCGTCGGCCCCCATTCGTGCCAGATCACGACCGCGAACGCGAGCGCGGCGAGCGCGATCGTCGCGACGGCGAGCAGCTTGATCCCGAGGAGCGCGGCGAGCGGGTAGTAGATGAGGCTGTACGTGACGAAGCTGTAGCGGCCCGCGTACCAGAAGTTGTTCCACAGCGTGAAGCCGTGCTCGAGGAAGAGCGTGCGCTG
>DASXLN010000270.1:0-1980 GCA_036496165.1 Gaiellaceae bacterium
ACGATCTCGATGTCGAAGACGATGAAGAGCATCGCCGTCAGGTAGAAGCTGACCGTGAAGCGCTGCGGCTTCATCTGCCCCTGTGAGACGCCCGACTCGAAGGGGATGACCCGCGCCCGCGTGCGCCTCGTCGGACGTGTCGCGAGGGCGAACGAGAAATAGATCATCGAGGCCGGGATCGCGAGCGCGAAGAGCCCGTAGATGAGGAAGGGCAACCAGTTGCTCAGCATCGGCTGGGCGACGTTACCAAGTCCGCACTTGTTCACGCTCGACACCAGGAGTTGAGCGAGAGCCGGGTGTTACAAAGTCGTTTGGAGACCACCCTCGCTGGTACGATGGGAAGCGATGGAGCTGCAGGAGCGCACCGAGAGCATCGTCTCGCTCACCCCCGCCGCCGCGGAGAAGATCCGCGCCCTCATTGCGACGGAGACCGACGTCTCCGTCCTGCGAGTCGCGATCGAGGGCGGCGGCTGCTCCGGCTTCCAGTACGGCCTCGGCTTCGACCGCGGCGCTCAGGAGGGTGACCACGAGTTCGAGATCGAAGGGGTCAAGGTGGTCGTCGACCCGTTCAGTGCCCCGTACCTCAAGGGCTCGACGGTCGACTATCTCGAGACGATCAAGGAGTCGGGCTTCAAGATCGACAACCCGAACGCGGTCGCCTCGTGCGGCTGCGGGCACTCGTTCCAGGTGGCCGACGGTGAGGCGCCCGAAGAAGGCGCCCACGGCTGCGGCTCCGGCTGCAGCCACTAGTGCCGGCAGTCCACCGGATCTTCCTCTCCGTCTTCACCCTCGGGGTGATCGTCCAGTTCTTCCTCGCCGGCCTCGGCGTCTTCAAGGTGCAGAACGGCGCCTCCGACTCCCGCTTCGACCACGTCTGGGGGCCGCACCGGACGCTCGGGAACGTCCTCTTCATCGTCGCGCTCCTCGTCCTCGTCGCGGCGCTGGCCGCGCGGGTCGGACGCACGCGCGTGCTCGTCAGTCTGCTGTTCCCGCTGCTCGTCTTCGTCCAGTCGCTGCTCGCGAACAACGGCCCGTCCTGGGTCCGCGCCTTCCACCCGGTCGTCGCCGTCCTGATTCTCGCCCTCGCCGGCTCCTTCACGGGGCGGTTGTGGCGCGAGCATCGTGCGGCATTGTCCTGAGTCGCCTCCCGGCGGAGGGCACTAGCATCAGCCGCGTGGACCCGCTTCGCGTCGCGATCGTCGGCTCCGGGCCCGCCGGCTTCTACGCCGCCGGGGCGCTCCTCGGCGGTGAGACTCGCGTCGAGGTGGACATGTTCGAGCGGCTGCCGACGCCGTGGGGCCTCGTCCGGCTCGGCGTCGCCCCCGATCATCCGAAGCTGAAGACCGTCTCGCGCGCGTTCGAGCGGATCGCCGAGCGTCCGGGCTTTCGCTTCATCGGGAACGTCGAGGTCGGCCGCGACGTCGAGCACGCCGACCTCGCCCGGCTGTACGACGCGGTCGTCTACGCGGTCGGCGCGCAGACGGACCGGCGGCTCGGCATCCCCGGGGAGGATCTCCCCGGCTCGTGGCCTGCCACCGAGTTCGTCGCCTGGTACAACGGCCACCCCGACTACCAGCAGCTCGAGTTCGACCTCGCCGTCGAGCGGGCCGTCGTCATCGGGGTCGGGAACGTCGCGCTCGACGTCGCGCGCATGCTCGCGCTGACGCCCGAGGAGCTCGGCCCGACGGACACCGCCGACGCCGCCATCGCCGCCATCTGCGGCGCCTCGCTGAAGGAGATCGTCGTCGTCGGCCGGCGCGGGCCGGCACAGGCCGCGTTCACGACGCCGGAGCTGATCGAGCTCGGCGAGCTCGCCGGCGCCGACGTGATCGTCGACCCCGCCGACCTCGAGGGCGCCGTCGGCACGGATACGAACTCCGAGCGCAACATCGAGGTGCTGCGCGAGTACGCAGCCCGCGAGCCGGCCGGCAAGCCGAAGCGCCTCGTCCTGGCGTTCTATCGCTCGCCGGTCGCCATCCA
>DASXLN010000271.1:0-2598 GCA_036496165.1 Gaiellaceae bacterium
GGGCGCACAGCAGATGTCGTGGTCGGATCCTGCGAAGCTTGTGGTCGCGGCGCCGAAGTTCAAACTCATCGGGGGCACGACAACCGCGCCCACCAAGACGGAGACGAAGCCGAATCCGGCTTCGGCAATGACGGCCTACACGGGAACGGGCTTCGCGATCTCGCTGCCGTCCGGCTGGACGAGCGGGAAGACGCAGGCCGGCGCGTCCTTCGCCGCCAAGCACGGGGCGCAGACGAACCTCGCCGTCGCACAGCAGCCTGGTCGCGGGTCGCAGTCGCTCGCGCAGTGGGAGCAGACGCTCGTCGCCTTGGCGAAGAGCAAGGGCGCGACCGCGGTGACGAGCTCGCTCGTCAAGGAGCCGGGCGGCAACGCGGTGTACCTCGCCTTCCACGCGGCGAACCAGACGAACGTGAAGGCCGCGACGCTCGAGGAGTACTACTTCGACGCAGGCACCAAGGCCTACCTCGTGATCTTCGACATGCCGTCGAGCGCCGAGCCGGGACTTCGCGCCGACATCGCGAAGATCGTCGCGAGCTTCAGGCTAACGTCGAATTAGGAAGCGCCGTCGCGGCGACTCCGGCCGCTCCGGCAGCGGCCGCCCCTCGAGCAGCGCGGCCGGGACTTCCTCGGTGAGCCAGCGCGCGAGCGGCTCGTCACCGGCAGCGCCTCCTGCGCCGGAGAGGCCGACGGAGCGGACGTCGGGTGCGTGCGCGTCGCTCGCAACGAGATGCGCGAGCCGCGCGTCCAGCAAGCGCTTCGCCGACGCCTTCGGCGCTCCGCCGAGCCGTCCGTCGAGTGAGGCGGCGGTCAGCTGGACGACGACGCCGTTGTCGACGAGCGGCCGGAGGCGCTCGGGGTCCTGCTGCACGTCCGCGTTGCGCTCCGGGTGCGCGAGGACGACCCGGAAGCCGCGGAGCTGGAGATGGAACACGAGCTCGGAGAGCTGCAGCGGCCAGCCGAGATAGGGGAACTCGAGCAGCAGCAGCTTCGGGTTGCCGCCGAGCCCGAACCGGCGGAGATCCTCGTCGTCGAGCCTCGCGGCGAAGTCGAGGTCGAGCTCGCCGCCCGGAAGCACCTCGATCGGGATGGCCGCCTCGCGCGCGGCGCCGCAGACCTCGGCGAGGCGCCGCTCCATCGTCTGCGGCGTCGTCGGGTAGTCCTCGCGAACGTGCGGCGTCGCGGCGATCTTCTCGATGCCGTCGGCGGCGGCTGCACGCAAGAGCTCGAGGCTCGCCTCGATCGTGCGTACTCCGTCGTCGATGTCGGGAAGGACGTGAGAATGCAGATCGATCACGACTCTGGATCGTAGACGTGCGCCTTCTCGCTGCACTGGCCCTGGTCGTCAGCGGCAACCACTTGGTGAACGGCGCCGGAAAGACGGTGCGCCTCCTCGGCGTCAACCGTTCCGGCCTCGAGTACGCGTGCGTGCAGGGCTGGGGATTCTCCGACGGCCCCGTCGATGCCGCGTCGATCGCGGCGATGAAGACGTGGTCGATCGACGCCGTCCGCGTGCCGCTGAACGAGGACTGCTGGCTCGGCATCGACGGGGTGAAGCCGCAGTACGGCGGCGCTGCGTACCGGCGCTTCGTCGTCGCATACGTCCGTCGACTGACGGCGGCGAACCTCTACGTCGTGCTCGACCTGCACTGGAATCACGCAGGCCAGGAGAAGATGCCGGACGCGGCGCACAGCCCCGCCTTCTGGTCGTCGGTCGCACGCACGTTCCGCGCGAGCCGCAACGTCGTCTTCGACCTGTACAACGAACCGCACGACGTCAGCTGGAAATGCTGGCGCGACGGCTGCGGCCCGTGGGCCGGCATGCAGCGCCTCGTGAACGCCGTGCGTTCGGCCGGCGGGAGGCAGCCGCTGATGCTCGGCGGCCTCGCATGGTCGAACGACCTCTCCGGCTGGCTGCGCTGGCGTCCACGCGATCCTCTGCACGAGCTGATCGCGTCGTTCCACCTCTACAACTTCAACACCTGTGGCACGCAGCCGTGCTGGGACGCGACGGTGAAGCCCGTCGCCGCCGTCGTTCCGGTCGTCACCGGCGAGCTCGGCGAGAACGACTGCGCGCACGGCTTCATCGACACCTACATGCCGTGGGCCGACGCTGCAGGCGTCTCGTATCTCGGCTGGACGTGGGACACGTGGAACTGCAACAACGGCCCTGCGCTGATCAGCGGCTACGACGGCACGCCGACCGCGTTCGGCGCCGGCTTCCGCGCGCACCTGGCGTCACTGCAGGGACGCTAGGACCGCGGCCTCGTAGACCGGGTCGCGCGTGAACGTGTCGAGCTCGTCCGAGAGGACGTCGCTCGGGATCGGCGGGTCTCCCGGCGGGAACGGCGCAGGCTTGCCGTCGAGGTCGATGCCTTCGAGACGGTTCGTCTCGACGTGCTCGAGCGCGATGTCGGGGCGGTCGAGGCGCGAGCGCAGCCACCCGGCGATGAGCAGCGCCTGCGCGTGCGTGCCCTTGACCCGGATCGTCGAGACATCGGCGATGTCCGGCCAGAGTGTGGCGAGCAGCGCGCGCCAGCGCGACGTGCGCGCCCACGCGATGTCGGAGACGGCGGTGCGGTCGAAGAGCTCGGCGAGATG
>DASXLN010000272.1:0-8996 GCA_036496165.1 Gaiellaceae bacterium
CGACGTCGGCAGGCTGGCTCGGCTATCCCGAGTCGTCGCTTCCGGAGCGGGCACGAGCCGCCCTGGCCGAGGGCTTCACGCACCTGAAGCTCAAGGTCGGCGGCGACCTCGAGAGCGACCTGCGCCGCGCACGGCTCGTCCGCGATGCGATCGGGCCGGTTCACCGGCTGTCGCTCGACGCGAACCAGGCGTGGGGCGTCGACGACGCGATCGAAGCCATTCGCCGGCTTTCCGAGGTCGATCCGTTCTGGATCGAGGAGCCGACGAGCCCGGACGACGTCCTCGGCCACGATCGGATCCGCAGAGCGGTCGCGCCCCTGCGCGTCGCCACCGGCGAGCACGTGCAGAACCGCGTCGTCTTCAAGCAGCTCTTCCAGCTCGGCGCCATCGATGCATGCCAGCTCGACTGTTGCCGCCTGGGAGGAGTAAACGAGGTGCTGGCAGTCGTCCTGTTGGCCGCGAAGTTCGGCGTCCCCGTGTGCCCGCACGCGGGCGGTGTCGGGCTGTGCGAGTACGCGCAGCACGTTTCGATGTTCGACTACGTCGCGGTCGGTGCGTCTCTCGAGGACCGCGTGTGCGAGTTCGTCGACCACCTGCACGAGCACTTCGTCGACCCGGTCCGGGTCGTCGGCGGCCGGTACCTCGCGCCGACGACACCGGGCTACAGCATCGAGATCCGCCCGGAGTCCCTGTCCGAGTTCGCATTCCCGGACGGGCCGGGCTGGTGGAGAGAGCAGGAGATCCCCGCATGACCACAGGGAGGAGGAGACGGTGAAAGTTCGCTTGTTCGGCGCGCTCGCCCTCATCGGGCTCGCCGGCGTGCTCACAACTGCCGCATTCGCGGCAGGTCAGGGTCACGCACAAAAGACCAAGACCATCACCATCGGCGTCTCGCTCGCCGGCTACAGCACCGACTTCTGGAGCTCGTACGTCGCGTTCGAGAAGCAGGCCGCCACAAAGTACGGCGTGAAGCTCGTCGGTCCGATCTCGTCCGACGGCGACGCCGCGAAGCAGGCAACCCAGATCAAGACGCTCATCGACCAGGGCGTGAACGCGCTCATCATCAATCCGGTCGACAGCGCCGCGATCGCTCCGACGCTCGCATACGCCGCGAGCAAGCACGTCCCGGTCGTGAGCGTGGACGTCGCCCCGACGAAGGGCAAGGTCTACATGATCGTCCGGGCCGACAACGTGCTCTACGGCCAGAGCGCGTGCCAGTACATCTCGTCGCACGTGACCGGCTCCGGCCACGTCGCGATGCTCGAGGGTGATCTTGCCTCGATCAACGGGCTCGACCGCAAGAACGGGTTCCTGCAGTGCATGAAGGCGCACTCGAACCTGAAGGTGGTCGAGTACGCGACCAAGTGGGACACTCCGACTGCGGTGAACGACGCCAAGACCGCCCTCAGCGCGTACTCCGATCTCAAGGGGATCTACGTGCATTGGAGCGGCCCGGTGCCCGGGATCATCTCGGCGGAGAAGGCCTCCGGGAAGTTCACGAAGGTCGGCGCCGCCGGGCATGTCGTGCTCTTCAGCGATGACGGGACGCCGCAGGAGCACGGGTGGATTCGCGCCGGCCAGGAGGACGCGACCATCTCGCAGCCCGCAACGCTGTACGCGCAGTACGCGGTGTTCTATGCGAAGCAGGCAGTCGCCGGCGCGAAGTATCACGCCGGGATGAAGACCGACCATGGCAGCAAGATCGTGAACCTGCTCGGCAACCTCGAGGATGCGATCGTCGCCCCCGTGGTGAGCAAGGCGAACGTCAACGACCCGAAGCTGTGGGGCAACTACAAGGGGAAGTGATTCCCGCCGCGGAGGCGGAGGCGATCTGGAAGTCCTTCGGTCGAACGAAGGCGCTCCAGGACGTCTCCGTCTCCGTGCTGCCCGGCGAGTGTCATGCGCTCGTTGGGCGGAATGGGGCCGGTAAGTCGACGCTCGTCGGCATTCTCACTGGCCTGCTGAAGCCGGACGGCGGCAGCGTCCGCCTGTACGGCGATGCCGCGCCGGGGCTCGGTGACCGGGCCGCGTGGCAGCAGCGCGTCGCGTGCGTGTACCAGCGGTCGATGGTCATCCCGTCGCTCAGCGTCGGCGAGAACATCTTCCTCAACCTCGGCGACGCGTCGCTCGTCCGCTGGCGCGAGCTGCGCCGGCAGGCGCGGGCGCTCCTGCTCGAGTGGGGATTCGACCTCGACGTCGACGCGGCTGCGGCGGAGCTGTCGGTGGAGCAGAAGCAGGTCGTCGAGATCGCGCGAGCGCTTGCAATCGGCGCGCGCGTCCTCATCCTCGACGAGCCCACGGCCGCGCTCGAGTCGCATGCTGTCGAGCGGCTGTTCGAGCGTGTGCGCCGTGTCAAGGCGAGCGGCGTCGCGATCCTCTACATCTCGCATCACCTCGAGGAGATCTACGAGATCTGCGACCGCACGACCGTGCTCCGCGACGGGAAGCGAATCGTCACTGCTCCCGTGACGGAGCTCGATCACGAACGCCTGGTGAGCGCCATGGTCGGCGGAGAGCTCGCGCACGCGATCCACGAACACGAACCCTCCCGTGTGGCCGTGTCCGACGGTCGACCGCGGCTCGTCGTGCGTGGGCTCTCTGTCCGGTCGCCGCTAGGGTCCGCCGAGGACGTCAGCCTGGAAGTACGCGGCGGCGAGTGTCTTGGGCTCTTCGGGTTGCGCGGGTCGGGCACGACGACGATCGCCGACGCGGTTGCCGGCCTGCTGAAGCCCTCGGCCGGAGAGGTCGTGCTCGACGGGAGCGGGGTCGGCTATGTCCCCGAGGACAGGCACGCGCGCGGCTTCGTGGCGACCCTCGGCGTGGACGAGAACCTCACGCTGTCGATCCTCGGCCGCCTCTCGCGCTTCGGCGTCGTCTCTGCCGTCCGCCGCCGCGAGGTTGCGGACACACTGAAGCAGCGGCTCCAGGTCGTCTCGAGCGCCGCCGACCAGCCGGTGGCGGAGCTCTCGGGCGGCAACCAGCAGAAGGTCGTCGTCGGCCGCGCGCTGGCATCGCGTCCGGGCGTCCTCGTCGTCGTTAGCCCCACGGTCGGGGTCGACGTCGCCTCGAAAGAGGTGCTCCTCGGCGTCATCGACGACGCGCGTGCGCAAGGAACCGCGGTCCTGCTCGTTTCCGACGATCTCGAAGAGCTGCGTATCTGCACGCGCGTGCTCGTCGTCCACCGCGGATCGGTCGTCAAGGAGCTGCGCGAGCCGCCGTGGGACCGCCTCGAGTTGATCGCCGCGGCTGAAGGATTGGTGTCGGCGGCGTGACCGACGCGGCGCTCGAGCGTCCGGAGGTCGTCCGCAGGCCCGCACGTCGCGTCTTGCTCGGCTCGGTGCGCGAGCTTGCGCTGCTTCCGGCGCTCGCGGTGCTGTTCGTCGTCGGCATCTTCACCAGCCCCGCCTTCTTCACGACCGCGAACCTGTCGAACACGGCGCAGTTCTCGGCGGCGCTCGGCATGGTCGTCGTCGCCGAATCGCTCATCCTGCTGACCGGCAGCTTCGATCTCTCGCTCCAGTCCGTTTACGGGCTTGCTCCGATGATCGGCGCGTGGCTCATCGTGCCCAAGGACGGGCAGGGCCTCGGTACCAACTGGAATCCCGCGTTCGGCATCCTCGTCGTCGTCGGCATCGGCGCAGCGGTCGGCCTGTTCAACGGCTTCATGATCGTGAAGCTGAAGTTCAACGCGTTCATCTTCACGCTCGCGATGCTGATCCTGCTCGCGGGACTTCAGCAGGGCATCGTCAGCGGGCGGACGATCTACGAGATGCCGCAATCGTTCATCTACCTCGGCTCGGCCTACTGGGGAGGCTTCCCAGTCTCCGCATGGGCGACCGGCGCGGTGTTCCTCGCCGCCGGACTGTTCCTCCGCTACCACCGGACGGGACGGGCGATCTATGCCATCGGCGGGAATCTCGAGGCGGCGCGCGCGGCCGGCATCAAGGTCGACCGCATTCGCATCGGCATCTTCACGATCGCCGGCGCGCTTGCGGCAATCGCGGGACTGATGATCGCCGGCCAGGTGGTCGCAGTGACCGCTAACCAGGGGAACAACCTCATCTTCACGGTGTTTGCGGCCGCGGTGATCGGCGGAGTCGCACTCGAGGGCGGCCGCGGCCGGATGGTCGGCGCCTTTACCGGCGTCGTGCTCCTCGGGCTCGTGAACAACGTCCTCGTGCTTCGCAACACGTCGACGTTCTGGATCGACG
The DNA here is from genome assembly GCA_036496165.1 of Gaiellaceae bacterium. Lineage (GTDB taxonomy): Bacteria > Actinomycetota > Thermoleophilia > Gaiellales > Gaiellaceae > Palsa-739. The sequence continues at coordinate 4,212 of DASXLN010000272.1, forward strand.
CCGCCAACGGAGCAATCATCCTCATCGCGCTCGGGCTCGCGCGTGTCGTCGCACTCGTGCGAACCTGAGGCGTGCGGCTCGCGGGCAAGGTCTGCATCGTCACCGGCGCCGCGTCCGGCATCGGTCTCGCGTCTGCGCATCTCTTCGCCGACGAAGGCGCGACCGTAGCGGCTGCCGATCTTGCGGGCACGCCGTACCGAGTCGACGTCGCCGACGAGGAGGAGACGTGCGCGCTGGCGGCGCGGGTCGTGGCGGAGCACGGACGCATCGACGTGCTGTTTAACAACGCTGGCATCGCCGGTGTCGGCGACATTCAGGAGACGACCATCGACCTGTGGGAGCAGGTGATGCGCGTGAATGCACGCGGGGTCTTCCTCATGTCACGCGCAGTGGTTCCGACGATGATCGTGCAACGCTCAGGATCGATCGTCAACATGTCGTCCGCGATCGCCGAGACCGGCCTCGCGCGCCGAATCGCCTACTCGGCGTCGAAGGGCGCCGTGCTCGCGCTGACGAAGTCGATGCAGGTCGACCTCGCGCAGCACGGCGTTCGCGTCAACGCGCTGATGCCCGGGACGATCCTGACGCCGTTCGTCGAGCGCTATCTCGTGGAGTCGTACGCCGATCCGGAAGAGGGGCGACGCTCGATCCGCTCGCGGCAGCTCGGCGGCGAGCTCGGCACGCCCGAGGACGTCGCCCGCGCCGCGCTCTACCTCGCCTCCGACGAGTCGCGCTTTGTCATGGGGTCAGGCCTCGTCGTCGACGGCGGGCTGAGCGCGGGCAAGGCCTGATCCGATTCGGCGTCGCAGGCGCTGATTCTGCACCCGGCTTCGAACCGTCGCGGGCGGCGCTTGCGGCGAGGCGTGGACGCTCGGTGGACGCCGCGCCTCATTTCTGTCGCCTCAACAGACCACTAGAAGACCTGGTGAGCACGGCGTTCGCGAAGCCCTCTGACGGACTCGAACCGTCGACCCCCTCCTTACCATGGAGGTGCTCTACCAACTGAGCTAAGAGGGCTGGTAGAGCGCATCGTATCGGCGCATAATCGAAGTCGTGGGTCGTTGGGGTCGCGCGCTTCCGGTCGTCCTTGCCATGCTCGCCTTTGCCGCTCCGGCGCAGGCGAAGCCGCTGCTCGGGATCACGGGCGACCTCCCGCACTTCCAGGTCGAGACGGGGCAGCAGTCGACCGTCCATCAGGCGTTCTTCGGCTGGGGCCAGGGGATCTCGTACGGCTCGCCGATCGTGTCCTTTCTCGGGACGCTGACGCCGATTCCGATGCTCCATCTCGGCACGGCCGACGGGCGGACGCACAAGGAGGCGATCACGCCCGCCCAGATCGCCGCCGGCAAGGGCGACGGGTACCTCATCGGCCTCAACCAGGCGATCGCGCAATGGGGGAAGGGCATCTACGTCCGCCCGATGGCAGAGATGAACGACTACGTCAACCTGTACGCCGGCTTCCGGAAGAACGGGACGCCGAAGCCGGGGCATTCGCCGACGGACTATCGCCGCGCGTTCGCACGCATCTATCTCATCCTCCACGGCGGCTCCGCCTCTGCGATCGACGCGAAGCTGAGGTCGCTCGGCGAGCCGCCGGTGGCGCATGAGCTTGCCGCGAACCCGTATCCGCGCCTGCGCGTCGTGTGGAACCCACTCGCGGGCGGGAACCCGCACATCGACGCGAACGCGCCGCAGAAGTACTACCCGGGAGCCGCGTACGTCGACGTCGACGCCGGCGACATCTTCGACGAGAAGCTCGTCGACACCGCGCCGTGGAATGCGCTCGAGGACATCTACAAGGCATCGGTCGTGCACGGACGGCCGTTCGCGGTTCCCGAATGGGGCCTCTTCGGCATCGACGACGACACGTTCGTCAAGCACATGTGCGACTTCCTCACTTCGCACACGACCGAGGAGGCCGGCTTCTACGAGAGCAAGGTCGGGACGATCTTCGACCTCGACCCGAAGCCGAAGAGCAAGGAGGTCTACCGCGCGTGCATCACGCCGCTCGGCGCCGAGGTGCCGGCCTGGGCGGCAGCGAGCCAGACGACGACGGGCAACCCGTCCGCGACGGCGACGATCTCGTTCACGCTCGCCGGCCAGACGATCGGCACCGCGTCTGCGCCGATCGGCGCCGACGAGCTCGAGCTCGACATGGTTCCCGCGACCGGCGTCGTTGCGAAGGCGTACTGGATCCGCAACGGGAAGTCGCTCGGGCCGATGGCGGTTCCCGCCGGAGCGACGGGCGCCACCTTCGCGGCGACCTCGGGCGGCGCCGCGCCGACGCCACTCATCCGCCCGCGCGCGGGCACCGACTTCCACGTCAAGTGGAACGGCACGGGCACGATCACGTCCGCCTGGTGGACGCGCGTCGGGAAGCTGCTCGCGCAGATCCCCGTCAGCGCCGGCGAGACGTCCATCGCGATGACGCAAGGGACGTAGCGCGCACCGATCGCGAGACGCGCCGGCACTGGAGTGGGGGCGGGAGGATTCGAACCTCCGTAGGCTGAGCCGACGGGTTTACAGCCCGTTCCCTTTGGCCGCTCGGGCACACCCCCGGGGCGCCCGATTGTAGCCTCACAGCGTGGCCGCCCACGACGTCGCCGTCATCGGTGCCGGGCCGGCGGGATCGACCGCCGCCTATCGCCTCGCGCGCGCGGGCGCGCGCGTCCTCTTAATCGACAAGGCCCGCTTCCCGCGCGACAAGCCCTGCGGCGGCGGTGTCACCCTGCGTGCCGCCCGCCTGCTGCCGTTCTCGATCGACCCCGTCGTCGAGGACGTCGTCGAGCGGCTCGAGTGCGGGCTCGACTTTGGTCCGCGCTTCGAGCGCGAGGCGAGAGCGCCGCTAGCATACATGACGCAACGGCGGCGGCTCGACCGGTTCCTGCTCGAGCAGGCGGAGGCGGCCGGCGCGGAGGTGCGCCAGGGGACGACGGTGGACGCGCGCGAGGTCGACGCGAACGTCGTCGTCGGCGCCGATGGTTGCAACGGGACGAGCGCGAGGCAGCTCGGGCTGGGCGGCGGCATCGTCCACGGCGTCGCGCTCGAGGCGAACTTCCCGCGCGACGAGCGCTACGCGCGGACGATGGTCCTCGAGATCGCATGCGTCCGCGGCGGCTACGGCTGGATCTTCCCCAAGGGTGACCACGTCAACGTCGGCGTCGGCGGGAACGCGAGCGAGGCGCCGAAGCTCCGCGCGCTGCTGCGCCGCATGTGCGAGGCGTACGGCGTCGACCCGGACGCGGCGGCGGAGACGCGCGGTTACCGGCTGCCGATGCGGACCCCGGTGACGCGGCTCGTCACCGACCGTGCCGCCGTCATCGGCGACGCCGCCGGGCTCGTCGACCCGTTCTCCGGCGACGGGATGTACGAGGCGTTCCTCTCTGCGCAGCTCGTCGCCGATGCAATCCTCGCCGGCGACCTTCCGTCCTACGTGACCGGGGTGGAGCGCCGGATCGCGCCGCTGACGCATGCCGGCTGGGGCGCGAAGCGCGCCTTCGACCGTTTCCCGCGGACGACGTTCGCGCTCGCACGCCTGCCCGTCACGTTCCGTGCGGTCGAGAAGCTGCTCCGTGGCGAGCTCACCCATCCCGGTGCCGCGCGCGGCGTCGAGAGGAGCGCGATCCGGCTCATCGACGCGGTCGCCCGCGTCGCCGGCTAGCTGCGCGGGCCCGAGTCGAACGCGGCGGTCGCTGTGTAGACCTGGGGCGAGTTGGCCACGTTCGGATCGCGGATGATGACCGTGACGTCGCGCTCGGTGGTCGTGCCGCACGACGTCGTCTGACCCTGGCACGTCAGCGTCTGCGTGACGTCCCGGACGAACGTCTCGATGCGGTAATGCTTGCCGTCGCTGCCGAGCACCGAGGACTGCACCGGCTTGCACTGCGGGTCCGTCGTCGTGCACGACGCGTACGCGACGTCGGTTCCGGACGGGCTGAGGGCGGCCTTGTCGGTGGAGTAGTACGCATCGCTCGCATTTGCCGTCGAGAGGAGCGACGAGCTGAGGCCGATCGACGCGTACGGCAGTGCGTTGTACAGCTCGAGCTGTGTCTCGGCGAGGTTCCCGGCCGCCGTCTTCCGCGCCGCGGCGTGCAGCGAGAAGAACGCCTGGTCGTACGACGCCATCAGGGCGAGGAGTGCGATCGTGATCACCGAGACGGCCGCCAGCAGCTCGATCATCCCCATGCCTCTCTCGTCGCGGAAACGCGTCAGCATCGCGCCCTAGTGATGGAGATAGAGATGCAGGAGCGGGTGGCCCGCGAACAGCGCGACGACGGCGCCGAGCGCGAGGAACGGACCGAGCGGGATTCCCATCTTGCGCGCCGCCGAGCCGTGACGGGCCAGGAGGACCACCGCCGGCACGAGCGCGGTGATCATCCCGAGGAGGATCGCGACGGGCACCGTGCGGCCGAGCATCGCGCCGAGGAGCAACGCGAGCTTCACGTCGCCCATGCCCATCCCGGCGGGATAGACGAGCGCTGCGAGGAGGAGGAAGCCGGAGGCGGCGAACGCCGCGATCACCCACTCCGGGCTCGGCTTCAGCGCCGTCTGCGCGGCGAGCACGATTGCCGCTGCGGGGACGACGATCCGGTTCGGGATGATCCGGTGCTCGAGGTCGGTCGCCGAGACCGCGACGAGCGCGAGACAGAAGAACGATGCGACGAGCGACTCGCCGTGAAAGCCGAACTTCCACACGCAGGCGGCGACGAGGAGCGCAGCCGTCAGCTCGACCGCCGGGTAGCGCAGCGGGATGCGCTCGTCGCACGAGCGGCAACGGCCGCGCAA
>DASXLN010000273.1:0-5195 GCA_036496165.1 Gaiellaceae bacterium
CGCACGAGCTCGCGCGCGAGTTCGTGCGGCTCGGCGAGGAGGACGCGGCCGCGTACGCGGCGTTCATGGAGGACAAGAACGAGGTGACCCGCGCGCGGACGATCGAGGTGCCCGAGCGCATCGCCGAGGTCGCGGACGAGGTGGTGGCGATCGCGCTCCGAGCGGCCGACCGGCTCTCGACGAGCGTCGTCGGCGACGCCGAGGCGGCTGCCGAGCTCGCGCGCGCCTGCGCGCGCGTCGCGCGTGGGCTCGCCGAGCTCAATCGGTCCGGCTAGGAGGCGAGCCGCCGCGCATGGCGCGGCGGCTCGCGTGGCTCAGTGTCTCGTGGTCAGCCGGCACACACGGTCAGTGCGCCGGGCGGCAGGATGGTCCCCGTGCCGACGAGAGGTCCACCCGGTCCGGTGGACGTCCCGCCACTCAGGTCGACGAGGCCGCCGACGCGCGCGAGAGGCGCGCCGCACCCGTTCAGCTGCACGATCGCACCGTCGACGGAGACCGTCGATCCCTTCAGCTCAGTCGCCGCCGAGCCCTCGAGCGTGAGGTTGGAGCCGGCCTTGACGGAGACCGCCGTTCCACCGGTGATGTCGGTGTTCGTCCCGCTCTCGAGCGTGAGGGTGGAGTTGCTCCTCACGCGGATGCCCGAGCCGTTCAGCACGACCTGCCCACCCGGGCCGCTCACGGTGATCCCGGTATCGGTCACGGACAGCGAGTACTGGCCGTTCGGGCTCTTGAAGTCGCCGGTGAACGCCCCCGCCGGCCCCTGCGGGCCGGTGCCACCCGTGTCGCCCTTCGGGCCGATGTCACCCTGCGGTCCCTGCGGGCCGGTGTCGCCCTTCGGCCCCTGAGGCCCTTGGGGCCCCTGCGGGCCGACGACGTTCCACGTCAGCGCGGTCTCGTTCGCATGGCAATCGGTGGCGTTGTTCGCCACGACCCGGAGATCTCCGTTGCCCGGGTTCTCGCATGCCTGGATGACGCCGGTTGCCTGGCTCGACGAGGTCAGCGAGGACGTCGCATACGCGACGCCCGCGGCTCCGGCGAGCAAAGCCGCCGACAGGGCGCCGATCTGGACGAGCTTTCGGCTCACGAACTCCCTCATCACGACCCACCTTTCTGCGGAGCGGATGTGTTCCCACGCACACGAAACAGCGCGGACCGCGGTCCGTCAATGGGCCTAGCTCTTCGGGATCTTGAGCTCGCGTCCGACGTAGAAGCCGCTTTGCTCCTCGAGCACGAACGGCGCCATTGCGCGGCGGCGGTCCGACTCGACGTCCGATTTGCGGTACTCGTCGCGCGACTCCGCCGAGTCCCAGACGGAGATGCCGACGACCTCGTTCCCGTCGGGCGAGGTCAGCTCATACGCGCGTAGCATCCCCGCAGGAAAGTCGCTCGGCTTCCAGGAGCGGCTGAACTCGTCGCGCGTGCCCGGCTTCAGCTTGCGCGTCGTGATCCAGACGTACGCTCCGTCGAGATCCATCAGCCGTAGTGTCGCATCCACAGGGCGAGCGCTGCGACCGAGCCTGCATCCTCGACCCGCCCGAGCGCGTCCGCGGCCGGGACACGGACGACCTCGATCTCCTCGTCCTCGTCGTGCGGCGCCTCCGCGACTCCCGAGCACGTCCCCGCGAGGACGGTGACCCGCTCCGTCGAGTACCCCGGCGCCACCCAGAAGGAGCCGATCTCGACCCAGCCTCCGACGGCCAATCCGCACTCTTCCGCCAGCTCCCGGTCGGCCGCCAGCTCGGCCGTCTCGCCCGGCTCGAGCTTCCCCGCCGGCACCTCGAGCACCATTCCATCGGCTCCGGGGCGCCGTTGCCGGACGAGCACGACCTCGTTGCCGTCGGTGACTACGAGCGCGACGGACGGGGGGTGTTCAATCATGCTTGCGAAGCGTACGATTCCAGAGGCAGCGTGGGTGGACGCAAGCCGGAACCGAACCTTCTCGCCGACGTGAACGCGCGGATTCGCGACGTCGCCGACCGTTCGGTCGCGCGCTCGGACGTGTGGGAGTTCATGTGCGAGTGCGGCTGCGAGCAGCGGGTGATGCTCACGCTCGAGGCGTACGAGCAGATGATGCTGGACGGGACGTCCGTCCTCGTGCCGGGTCACGAGGTGACCCCGGCCGCGCGCGCGAAGGCCCTCTGCGAGGACGCGCGGGCGCTCACGGCGCAGGCGACGCAGCAGGTCGCCCGCGCGAAGACGAACAAGCGCGCATAGCAGCCGCTCCGGCAGCAACACTTCGGAGTCCGGTGGAAAAGCACTCGAACCCGAAGGTCACGCTCGCGGTGCTCGCGATGTCGGGCGTCGCCTACTCGGTCCTGAGCTCGGCGGTGCTGCCGGCGCTGCCGACGATCCAGCACGACCTGCACACGACCGAGAACGGCGTCGCGTGGCTCCTCACCGGCTACCTGCTCTCCGCGTCGGTCGGCACCGCCATCCTCGGCCGCCTCGGCGACATGTACGGGAAGGAACGCGTGCTCCTGTGGACGCTCGTTCTCCTCGGTGTGGGCACCGTCGTCGACGCGCTTGCGCACTCGCTCTCGCTCGTCATCGCCGGCCGCGTCATCCAGGGCGTCGCGGGCGGCATCTTCCCGCTCGCGTTCGGGATCGTCCGCGACGAGTTCCCCCGCGACAAGGTCGCAGGCAGCATCGGGCTCCTCTCGGCGATTCTCGGCATCGGCGCCGGCTTCGGGATCGTCGTCGGCGGGATCATCGTCGAGCACCTGACCTGGCAATGGCTCTTCTGGGTGCCGTTCGCGATCGTCGTCATCGCGACGTTCTGCACGTGGCGCTTCATCCCGGAGTCGCCGGTGCGCGTCCCGGGGCGCGTCAACTGGGTCGCGGCGACGCTCATGAGCGTCGGGATAACTGCGGTCCTCGTCGCGATCAGCGAGACGACGACCTGGGGCTGGGGATCCGCGCGCACGCTCGGGCTGCTCGTCGGCGGGCTCGTCGTCTGCGCGATCTGGGTCTCGGTCGAGTCGCGCAGCGCGATGCCGCTCATCGACATGGGAATGATGCGCATCCGCGGCGTCTGGACGACGAACCTGACGGCGTTCCTGCTCGGCGCGGGGATGTACTCGTCGTTCATCGTCTTCCCGCAGTTCGCGCAGCTGCCGAAGAGCACCGGTTTCGGCTTCGGCTCCTCCGTCGTCGTCTCCGGCCTCTACCTCCTCCCGTCGACCGCAGGCATGGTGGTGATGGGCTTCGCCGCCGGCGCGATCGCGCGCACCTTCGGCTCGAAGTCCGCCGCCGTCGCCGGCTCCGCGATCACCGCCGCATCGTTCGGGCTCATCGCCGCCGCGCACGCGCATCCGTGGGAGCTCCTCGTCTCGACGGGCCTGCTCGGGATTGGCATCGGGCTTGCGTTCGCCGCGCTCGGCAATCTCATCGTGCAGGCCGTGGACGCGCACCAGACCGGCGCCGCAGGCGGGATGAACACCGTCATGCGCACGATCGGCGGCGCCATCGGCGGCCAGATCACGGCGACGCTCATCACCGACCACGTCTCCCACAACGGGCTGCCGACGGTAACCGGCTTCACGGACTCGTTCGTGCTCGCGACCGTGTTCCTCGTTGTGTGCGCCGGCGCCGGGCTCCTCATCCCGACGATGCACGCGCCCGACCTCGAGCCCGCGCTCGCCCGCGACTAGACGAGCTTCTTCAGCACCTCGACCGCGCGCGCGACCGCCTCGCGGTCGGCCCGGGAAAGTGGCTCGATGCGCTTCTGCAGCGCGGCGGTGCGCGCCGCGAGCGCCGCCTCGACCGTCGCCGTCCCCGCCTTCGTGATCGCGACGTTGACCGCCCGGCCGTCGGTCGGATCGGGCCGCCGCTCGACCCAGCCCTCGTCCTCGAGCCGCGAGACAAGGGTGGTCATCCCCGGCTGACTGATGAACTCGCAGCCGGCCAGATCGGTGATCCGCCGAGGCCCGTCCCGGAGTGTCGCGAGGACGGAGAGGGACGTCCGGTTGACGTGGACGCCCTCCCGGATGAGCAGGCGGGCGATGTCGGTGACGGCGTCAGCCAGATCGGCCGCGAGGTTGGTCACGACGTAGACCTTAGCGGGACATATAGCGTGGTTATGTATTCGTCCAAGGAGGGGTTTATGAGGAAGGTCATCGCGTTGCTGCTGGTGACGGCCGCCGTTGCCGGCCTGACGGCCGCAGGGGCCGGAGCAGGGACGCAGTCTGTCACCGCGACGACGACGATCAAAGTCAGCGCCGGCGAGTTCTTCTTCAAGTTCTCGAAGGCCTCGCTGACGAAGCCCGGAACCGTCGTGTTCGCCGTCAAGAACGTCGGGCATCTCGCCCACGACCTGAAGATCGGCGGCAAGAAGACGCCGCTCATCCAGCCGGGCAAGTCGGCCAGCCTCAAGGTCGTCTTCACCAAGAAGGGCCGCTTCACCTACCTCTGCACCGTCCCCGGCCACGCCGCGCAGGGCATGCAGGGAACCTTCGTCGTGCACTAGGGGAGGAACCATGAGCATCAACAAGGGGGCGCTCGCGGCCGCAATCGCGGTCGTAGCCGCAGCGACGGTCGTCGCCGGCGCGAGCTCACACAGCTTTTCGAACGGGACGCCGCCACCGGAGATCGGCGAGAACGCCGCAACCGGCTGGCCGGCGCACAACTACGACCTGTCCAACTCGCGTGCGAATCTCCAAACGGACATCAACGCGAGCAACGTCGCGACGCTGAAGCAGAAATGGGCGTTCAAGCTCCCGTATTCGGGCGCGTTCGGCGCGTTCACGTCGAACCCGATCGTCCAGAACAACGTCGTGTATCTCGAGGATCCGGACTCCAACGTCTACGCCCTCGACCAGAGCACAGGCGCAGTGAAGTGGGTCCACAAGTACAAGTCGGTGACGCCGTCCGGCGGGCCGAACGGCGTCGCTCTCGGCTACGGGCTGCTCTTCGGCGCGACCGAGAACAAGCTGTTCGCGCTCGACCCGACCAACGGCAAGCAGATGTGGGTCTCGAAGGTGCTCACGACGAGCAAGACCGAGGGCATCGACATGACGCCGCAGCTCTTCGGCGACAAGGTGCTCATCTCGACGATCCCCGGCAGCTCGAACAACTTCTACGCCGGCAATGCGTACGGCAAGGTCTACGCGCTCGACGCGAAGACGGGGAAGGTCGACTGGATGTTCTCCACCGTCAAGGGCGGCCAGAAGCTGTACGGGAATGCGAAGGTCAACAGC
>DASXLN010000274.1:0-8443 GCA_036496165.1 Gaiellaceae bacterium
CTGCGTCTTCGGCACGAGCTCGGTCTCGCGGAGCCAGCCCGTCGTCTCCGACGACCGGACGAACCACTTCGCGTGCTTCGCCCCCATGTCGCGGTCGATGCCGTGCTTGATCGCCTCGGCGCCGAGCTTCGCGATCGCGTCGCGCGGGTCGACGCCCTTCGGACAGCGCTCGTTGCAGAAGAAGCAGCGCGTGCACTCCCAGATGCCGTGCTCGCCGCTGTACTGCTCGAGCCGCTCCACCGTGGCGCCGTCACGCGGGTCGCCGACGAAACGGAAGCCCTTCGCGAGCGCCTGCGGACCGAGGAACTCGGGATCGGACTCCATCGCGTTGCACTCAGAGACGCAGCAGCCGCAGTTGACGCAGAGCGCCTCCTTCTTGACCGCGTTCATGCGTTCCTGCGTGATGCGGTACTCGCGTCCGTCCTCGGGCCGCTCGTAGCCCGGCTGGAGGTACGGCTTCATCGCCTTGAACTTGTCCCAGAACGGCTCCATGTCGACGACGAGGTCGCGGATGATCGGCAGGTTCCCCATCGCCGAGATGACGGGCACCTGTCCGGCCTGCGCGATGTCGTACATGCGCGTCTTGCACGCAAGCACCGCTGCACCGTCCATGCGCATGCCGCACGAGCCGCAGATCATCATGCGGCAGCTCTTCCGATACGCGAGCGTGCCGTCGACCTTGTCCTTGACGATGTCGAGGCAGTCGAGGAGCGTCGCCTCCTCGGGCGCGTCGATCTCGTACTCGCGCAGCGCACGGTCGCCCGTCGCCGCGTCGTAGCGCCAGACCTTGAGCGCGACCTGCATCACGCGCCCGTCCCGCCGAGGCCGGGAATCGTCCCGGTCTTCGAGACGTACACCTGGGACGCGGGCGGTGGGGTCGCCGTCACGCTCTCCCCGAACTTCGAGAGATCGAGCGTGACGGACACCTTGGGGTTGGCCTGCGCGACCTGCACACGATGGATGTAACCATCGTCGCCCACCCAGACGTCGTAGGAAGGGAATGTCTTGGTCGCCGTCTCGACTCGGTAGCGTGTCGCCGAGACGCCGTTGACCTGCCCGGTGCCGACCTTCGTCGCACTCGAGATCGACTGGAGCGTCTTCAGCTCGTCGTTCGGGTTCTGCGCGAGCAGCGACTGGAGATTGATCCCGGAGACGTGGACCTTGGCGAGGTCGAGCTTCAGCCACGTCTTCCCGGCGGGGAGGCCCGCAGCCAGAAGGGGCGACTTGAGATAGACCGACTTCCCGGCGAGCACCTCGTCGACGGTCGTCGCGATCGGGCCGGCGTTCACGTGCAGCGCCATCGTCCCGCGCGTCCCCTTCGTGGCGAAGGCACCGGTGCCGCCGAGCGTGACCGTCTGGCCGCCGGCGTCGACGTTCGCGGTGATCGAGAGCGACTCCGTCCCGGAGCCGTACGTCTTCTGCGCCGCCGACTTGACGGCGTCGAGCGGCATCGCCGACGTCGCCTTCTTCGAGCCTCCGCCGCACGCGGCGAGCGGCAGCACGAGGGCGAGCAGCGCGAGGCGACGCATCAGTACTTACGCTCCTCGGGCTCCCACTTCGTCTTGCGCACGTCGCCCCACGACAGCACCGGCCTGTCGTCGGACCAGCGCGTGATCGAGTGCTTGAGGAAGTTGACGTCGTCGCGAGTCGGATAGTCGTGCGGCCGCGCGTGCGCGCCGCGACTCTCCTTTCGCTCGAGGCCGGCCTGCACCATGCACCACGCGGTATCGAGCATGTTCCCGAGCTCGATCGCCTGCGTCAGGTCGCTGTTGAACACGTTGCCCTTGTCCTCGACGTAGACGCGCCGGTAGCGCTCGCGGAGCTCCGGGATGATCTCCAGCTGCCGGGCCATCTGCTCCTCGCGGCGGAACACGGCGAAGTTCGCGAGCATCGACGTCCCCAGCTCCTCGCGGATCTTCCACGGCCGCTCACCCGAGGGGCGGTCGAGCAGCTCCTTCAGCTCGCGCTCGGCGTCGCGCTCGACTGCCTCCGGCACGTCGATCGTCGTGTTCGAGAGCGCCCACTCGGCGGCGGCGCGTCCTGAACGGCGGCCGAACGTGATCGTCTCCATGAGCGAGTTGCCGCCGAGACGGTTCGCACCGTGCACCGACACGCACGCGCACTCGCCCGCCGCGTACAGGCCGGTGAGCTCGGTCGCGCCGTCCGAGTCGGTCTCGATTCCGCCCATGTGGTAGTGCGCACCGGGCCGGACGGGCACCGGCTCGTAGATCGGGTCGACGCCCGCGAACGTCATCGCCAGCTCGCGCGAGCCGGGGAGGCGCTCGATGATGCGCTCCGCGCCGAGATGCCGCATGTCGAGCATGACCGAGCCGTTGATGCCGCGGCCCTGATCGATCTCCGTCTGCTCTGACCGCGAGACGACGTCGCGCGACGCGAGCTCCAGCGCGTTCGGCGCATAGCGCTTCATGAAGCGCTCGCCGTCCTTGTTCAGGAGGTACGCCCCCTCGCCGCGGCAGCCCTCGGTGAGGAGGATGCCGGTCGGATAGAGCGTCGTCGGGTGGAATTGCATGAACTCCATGTCCTTGAGCGGGACACCTGCGCGCAGCGCCATCGCCGTTCCGTCGCCGGTGCATGCGTACGCGTTGGTCGTCACGCGATACTGGCGCCCAGCGCCGCCCGTCGCGAGCACGGTCGTCTTCCCGCCGAGCGTCTTCAGGCCGCCGTTGACGAGATCCCAGCAGATGACACCCTGGCAGCGGCCGTCGTTGACGACGAGCTGCCACGCGAAGAACTCCTCGTACACCTTGATGTCGCGCTTGCAGACCTGCTCGTACAGCACCTGGATGAGCACGTGGCCGGTGATGTCGGCGGCGTAGATCGTGCGCGGCGAGCCGGCGGCGCCGAACGGCCGCTGCGCGAGCCTCCCGTCGGGCTGGCGCGAGAAGAAGGCGCCCCAGTGCTCGAGCTGGATGATGTCGCCCGGCGCCTCGCGCGTGAAGATCTCGATCGAGTCCTGGTCGCCGAGGTAGTCCGAGCCCTTGACGGTGTCGAAGGCGTGCGACTCCGGGCTGTCCTCCTTCGCGTTGCCGAGCGCGGCGTTGATGCCGCCCTCGGCCGCGCCGGAGTGCGACCGGGTCGGGTGCAGCTTCGAGACCATCGCCACGTCGGCGCCCGCGTCGAATGCCTCGATGGCCGCGCGCATACCCGCGCAGCCGGCCCCGACCACGAGAACGTCGTGCTCGCCGATCACCGAGGGATCAGACTACCGGGCCTGCTGCAGCGAGCTCAGGGGGGAACTTACTGAAGTTCTCTCGGAACATCTGCGCCAGCTCGCGTGCCTTCGCGTCGTAGCGCTCCGGGTCGCTCCACGTGCTGCGCGGGTCGAGGAGCGCGGAGTCCACCCCGGGCACCTCGACCGGGACGCGGAACCCGAAGACAGGGTCGACCCGGTACTCGACGTCGTCGAGGCGGCCGGCCAGCGCCGCATGCAGGAGCGCCCGGGTCGCGGCGATCGGCATGCGCTCGCCCTCGCCGAACGGGCCGCCCGTCCAGCCGGTGTTCACGAGCCACACGGCCGCTCGGTGCTCGTCGAGCTTCGCGCCGAGCATGTCGGCGTAGACCGACGGGGGCTGCGGCAGGAACGGTGAGCCGAAGCATGTCGAGAAGGTCGGCTGCGGCTCGGTGATCCCGATCTCCGTGCCGGCGAGCTTCGAGGTGAAGCCGGAGAGGAAGTAGTAGAGCGCCTGGTCGCGATCGAGCCGGGCGAGCGGCGGCAGGATGCCGAACGCATCCGCGGTGAGCATCACGACCGAGGACGGATGGCCCGCGCGCTTGTCCGGGTGCGCGTTCGCAATCTGCTCGAGCTTGTACGCGGCGCGTGTGTTCTCCGTCTTCGAGTCGTCGTCGAGGTTCAGCCGCCCGCGCGCGTCGATGACGACGTTCTCGAGGATCGTCCCGAACGTGCGCGTCGTGCGGTAGATCTCGGGCTCGGCCTCCGCTGAGAGGCGGATGACCTTCGCGTAGCACCCGCCCTCGAAGTTGAAGACGCCGTTCGTGCCCCAGCCGTGCTCGTCGTCGCCGATGAGCGCGCGCTCGGGGTCGGCCGACAGCGTCGTCTTCCCCGTGCCCGACAGCCCGAAGAAGATGGCAGAGCGGCCGTCGTCGCCGGTGTTCGCCGAGCAGTGCATCGGCAGCACGCCCTCGAGCGGGAGCCGGTCGTTCATGACCGTGAAGATCGACTTCTTGATCTCACCCGCGTAGAACGTTCCGCCGATCAGCACCTCGGTGCGCGACGGGTGCAGGACGATGAACGTGCCCGTGCGCGTGCCGTCCTCCTCCGGGACGGCCTCGAGTGCGGGCGCGTGCAGAACGAGCGCCTGCGGCTGGAAGCCGCGCAGCTCGTCCGGCGTCGGGTCGATGAACATCGTGCGCGCGAAGAGCGCGTGGTACGGGTGCGTCGTGACGACGCGCACCGCGATGCGGTGCTCGGGGTCGGCGCCGGCGAACGCGTCGACGACGTAGAGCGTCTCCTCGTGCGACAGGAAGTCGGTGACCTTGTCGCGGAGATGGCCGAACGACGCCTCGGCGATCTCCTGGTTGCCGTCCCACCAGATGCGATTCTCGGAGCCGGGCTCGCGGACGACGAACTTGTCCTTCGGCGAGCGCCCCGTGTGCCGCCCGGTGTCGACGACCATCGGGCCGCCCTCGGCGATCCGCGCCTCTCCGCGCACGATCGCGTGCTCGTAGAGCACCGGAGTGCTCGGATTGGCGACCACCGTGCCGCTCGGCGTGATCCCGTGCACGCGGAGGTCCACGGCGCCGAACACGTCCATCGTCGTCACCCCCGTATCGTACGGACAATGGGGGAGCGGGTGCGGAGCGACGGCGTCATCGCGCTCCGCCCGTGGAGCCGCAGCGACGTCGAGGCGATGATCGACTGCCTCGACGGCGACGCCGAGATCGGCCGCTGGCTCGACCGGGTCCCGCAGCCCTACACGGCGGCGGACGCGCTCGCGTTCATCGGCCGCACCGGCGAGACGACGTTCGCCGTCGTCGACCATGCGTCCGGCCGGGTGCTCGGCGGGATCGGCGTCCGCTGGGTGGAGGACGTCGCCGAGATCGGCTACTGGGCACGCGCCGACGCACGCGGACGCGGCGTGACGACGCGCGCGCTCGTCCTCGTCGCCGACCTCGCGTTCGAGCAGGGCGCGGGACGCGTGCAGCTCCGCGCGGACGTCGAGAACCTGCCGTCGCGCCGCGTCGCCGAGAAGGCCGGGTTCACCGCCGAGGGGGTGCTACGGGACGTCCACTGGAATCCGCGACTTGGGCGCCGGCAGAGCTGGGTGATGTACTCGCGTCTGCCGGGAGAGCCGCCTCGGGAACCGCCTCGCGCGTGACGACGAGCGCGACGCATGCGAGCACGAGCAGCGCGCCGAGCCCGATCGTCCACGTCAGCGTCTCGTGCAACACGATTGCTCCGAGCGCGATTGCGACGACGGGATTCACGTATGCGTACGTCGAGACCGTGCCGATCGGCGCGTTGTCGAGCAGCCAGACGTACGCGGTGTAGCCGACGAGCGACCCGAACGTGACGAGGTAGAACCAGCCGCCGATCGACCGCGACGAGAACGCGGAGAAGTGCGGGCTCGTCGTTGCGATCCCGATCGGGAGCAGGACGGCGCCGCCGGCGAGCATCTCGTACGTCGTCGCGGCGAACGAGTCGCGCGGCAGCGGAAG
Organism: Gaiellaceae bacterium; assembly: GCA_036496165.1. Classification (GTDB taxonomy): domain Bacteria; phylum Actinomycetota; class Thermoleophilia; order Gaiellales; family Gaiellaceae; genus Palsa-739. Next base: position 5,698 of record DASXLN010000274.1, read on the forward strand.
CCGGCCCGAGATGAACGATCCCGTCGCCCAGAGTACGGAGGAGCAGACGACGAGGAGCAGCGCCCAGAGCGGCGACCCGCCGCCGGGGCGCACGAGCAGCGCGAGGCCGCCGAAACCGACGACGACGCCGGCGAGCGCAACCGGCGGCGGACGATCGCCGGTTGCGGTGCGCATGACGACGATCCAGAGCGGGACGGAGCCGATGATCAGCGCCGAGAGCCCGGTGGCGACGTGCCGCTCGGCGATGAAGAGGATCGCGTTCGCTCCCGGGAGGAGCAGCCCGACGAGCGCGGCCGACGCGAGCTCGACGGGCCGCACGCGCAGCGCGCGGAAGCCTCGCTTCCGCGCGGTGAACGCGCCCATGAGGAGCCCGGCTGCAACGAAGCGCGTGCCGGCCGCGAAAAGCGGCGGGATCGTCTCCCCCGCGAGCTTGATGCCGAGGTACGTCGAGCCCCAGATGACATAGACGGTGCCGAGCGCCACCCAGACTCTGGTCTTGTGGCTCACAGGCCCAACACTGCCCGGTCCGGCGCAGGCTGCGCAGGCCCCGCGTCGAACGAGACTGCGTGGACGCCCGCACGGCCGCCGCGCGCTTTCTCGACTCCCCGTCGCTGTCGGGCTCGACCCGGCGCGCGTACCGCAACGACGTCGAGGAGTTCTGCGGCTGGCTCGAGGGCCACGGCACCGCGCTCGACGACGTCGACGTCCGCGTCCTCGTCGAGTACGCGTCCCATCTCGGCGCAGCCCGGGCGGGGCGCCGGCCGGCCAAGCTCGCCCCCTCGACGATCTCGCGCAAGCTCGCCGCCGTCCGCTCGTTCCTGCGCGCGGCGCTCGGGAGCGCGCGCGTGCCTGATGCCGTCCTCTCGCCGCGCCGCGCGCGACGGCTGCCGGACGCGCCGCGCGCCGGCGAGGTCGACGCCGTCCTCGAGGGCCTCGAAGGCGAGGGGCCGGTCGCGCTGCGCAATCGCGCGCTCGTCGAGCTCGTGTACTCGGCCGGCCTGCGGAGCGCGGAGGCCGTGGGGCTCGATCTCGCCGACGTCGACTTCGAGCAGGAGCTCGTGCACGTGCGCAACGGCAAGGGCGCGAAGGATCGCGTCGTGCCGCTCGGCGAGGAGGCGGCGCACTGGCTCGCGCGCTATCTCCGCGACGCACGGCCCCAGCTCGGCAACGCCGGCGAGAAGGCGCTCTTTCTGTCCGTGCGCGGCCGCCGACTCGACACGAGCACGCTCCGCCGTCTCGTCCCGCACCCACACCGGCTGCGCCACGCCTTCGCGACGCACCTGCTCGAAGGCGGCGCCGACCTGCGCACGATCCAGGAGCTCCTCGGCCACAGCTCGTTGTCGACGACGCAGATCTACTCGCACGTCGACGCGAAGCGGCTGCGCCGCGTCTACGACCACTCCCATCCACGGTCATGAGCGGCGACCGGGCAGTCGACTCGTTTCTCGCGCTCTCGGCGACGCGGCTCGCGCCGAAGACCGTCGAGGCGTACCGCCGCGACCTCGACGACTGCATCGCCTTCCTCAAGGGCTCGCCGGCGGACGCGACGCACGATCGACTGGCCGAGTATGTCGCGAGCATGCGGGCGCGCGGCCTCGCCGCGACGACGATCGCGCGGCGCATTGCCGCGCTGCGGTCCTTCTACAAGCACCAGATGCTCGTCGGATCGCGTGCGGACAACCCCGCGGCGGAGCTCCAGCTGCCGCGCCGCGCGCGCACGCTGCCACGCACGCTGTCGCCCGGCGAGGCGGAACGCCTGATCGAGGCGGCGGGCGGCACGGCGCCGCGCGCGCTCCGCGACCGCGCCCTCGTCGAGCTGCTGTACGGCGCCGGCCTCCGCGTCAGTGAGGCGGTCGGACTCGACCGGGCGGCAGTCGACCTCGACGGCCGGCTCGTCCGCTGCCTCGGCAAGGGCTCGAAGGAACGGGTGGTGCCCGTCGGCCGCGAGGCGGTCGACGCCCTCCGCCGCTACCTCTCCCGCGGGCGGCCGTTCCTCGACACCCGCCACCGGCCGGAGCTCTTCCTCAACGCCAAGGGCGGCCCGCTGACCCGGGCCGGCGTCTTCCTCATCCTCCGCCGCCTCGCCGGCGCGGCCGGCCTCGAGCCCGAGCGCGTCCACCCCCACCTCCTCCGGCACTCCTTCGCAACGCATCTGCTGGAGGGCGGCGCCGACCTCCGATCTGTCCAGGAAATGCTCGGGCATGCCGATCTCTCGACCACCGAGCGGTACACCCACGTATCCGATCGGAGACGGAGGGAGTTGTTCTTCCAGGCGCATCCACACGCTCGGAAGAAGGCTTGAGATGACGATCGACCCACACATCGCGCTGCTCGCCATCCTCACCGTCGGAATCGGCTGGGTGATGATGGTGGCAGGCGTGCAGAAGAGTGCGCTCGAGTGGCGCCAGCGGCGGCGCATCTGCCCGTCCTGCGGCCACGAGATCCGCGCCCGCGTCTGCACCACCTGCTGCGGCTAGCGCTGCGACTGCTTTTTCTTCAGCTGCTGGGCGACGCCCGCCGCCGCCTTGCGCAGCTGCGCGTCGGCCTCGTCGTCGCCGGCGATCCCCTCGAGCAGCACGATCGTTTCGCGCTGCGGCGAGCCGTTCTTCAGCGACATCACCGCGAGCCGGCGCACGGCCTCGTTGCCGTCCGCGCTCACGAGCGTGTGCAGCAGCGGCCGAACCCCGTTCACCGTCGATGGATGGTCGCGGGAGAGCAGCTCGAGCGAGAGCAGCGCCGAGCCGCG
>DASXLN010000275.1:0-10398 GCA_036496165.1 Gaiellaceae bacterium
GCCGGCGAGGAGATCACGGTCGACCTCGAGACGCGCACCGCGGGCGGGTTTCCGTTCGAGCTCGACGACTTCACCCGCGAGTGCCTGCTCGAGGGCCTCGACGAGATCGCGCTCACGCTGCGCGACGAGGCGGCCATCGCCGCCTACGAAGCCGTAAACACCTAAAGGCGGGGGCCAGACCCCGTTACGAAACTGCCACAGACTCGTGGCATCGCCGCAGGCATCGTCGTCGCATGGCACGCAAGCGTCGCGACATGGCGCCCGGCATCTTCCACGTGTTCACGCATTCCGTCTGGGCGGCGGACGCGCTGTATCGGGACGACGAGGACCGTATGACGTTTCTCCGCGAACTCTCCCGCGCAACCGCGAAGACCGCCTGGCGCTGCCTCGCCTACTGCCTCATGGGTACGCACTACCACCTTCTGCTCGACGTCGACGCCGACGTGCTTCCGCGCGGGATGCACGCGCTCAATTTCGGCTACGCAATGAGCTTCAACTCTCGCCATCGGATGCGTGGCCATGTCCACGGCACGCGGTACAACTCCTTCCGAATCGAGGGAGAGGCCGATCTCCTCTCGCGCTTCAAGTACGTCGTGCGAAACCCCGTCGAAGCGGGTCTCTGCAACTCGCCGGCCGACTGGCCGTGGAGCAGCTACCGCGGCACGGTGGGACTCGCAGCTTCCCAGCCGTTTGTCCAAGATGACCTGATTGTCGGGTGTCTCGACGGACCTCGCGAGGTCGCCGTCGGCAGGCTGCGCCGCTACGTCGAGGAGTTGTGACACAGACGAAATGGGGTCTGGCCCCAGCCTGTGGAAACTGAACGGCTATGCCGGCGCCGCGTAGCTCACGAGCGCCTCGTCCATGAGCGGGCTCGAGAGCAGGAAGTCCGCCGTCGAGCGGTTGCAGGCCATCGGCACGTTGCAGACGACCGCGATGCGGAGGAGCGCCTTCACGTCGACGTCGTGCGGTTGCGGCTCGAGCGGGTCCCAGAAGAAGATGACGAGGTCGATTCGCCCCTCCGCAATCGCTGCGCCGACCTGTTGGTCTCCACCGAGCGGGCCGCTGAGGAAGAGCGTGACCTGCAGGTCGAGCTCGCCGCGAATGAGCGCACCCGTCGTCCCGGTTGCATACAGGTCGTGCCGCGCAAGCGTTCCCCGGTTGTAGTGCGCCCAGTCGAGCAGGTCCTTCTTCCGGTTGTCGTGCGCGATCAGCGCGATGCGCTTAGCCGGCATCCTTCGAGACCTCGCGCTTCATGAGATCCAAGAGCTCGTGGTAGAGCTCGGCGAGCCCGTCGGCCGACAACGGCCCGCGGTTCGCGCGCTGGAGGTACTGGAGCATCCACTCCTCGCGCGCAAGGTCGACGAAGCCGATCCCGTGCTCCTCCTTGTACCGCTTCAGCTTCGCGACGAGACGGAGCCGCTTGTTCACCAGCTCGACAAGCGCACTGTCGACGTCGGAGAGCTCTCGCCGCACATCCTTGACGAATTGATCAGTCGCTGCCGAAGTGTTCATGACACCACCTTTGCTGCTTCGTAGACGCCGACGACACGGTGCGAATGCGTGAGGCTCGCAAGCTCGTCGAGCGCGCCGCGCACGACGGGATCGAGTGGATGCCCTGCGACGACGGCGTCGAAGCGGTAGCTCCACGGCGTCGCCGGCAGCGGCCGCGACACGAGCCGCACGAGGTCGAGCCCCGCGACCGCGAACGGCGAGATCGCCGCATGAAGCGCGCCCGGACGGTGATCGGTGACGAACGTGAACGCGGTTCGCGCGCCGTCCCGCTCGGCACCGAGCCACGTGAAGGAGGCGACGGAGACGAATCGCGTGAACGCCGGCCCGTCGCCGACGTCGTCGCGCAGCGTCACGAGCCCGTACAGGCCCGCGGCCTCCGGTCCTGCGATCGCCGCGGCAGACGCATCGCCGGACTCCGCCGTCTCGCGTGCGGCGTCGGCCGTCGTCGAAGACGAGATAACCATTGCATTCGGCAGCGAGTCGAGCAGCACGCGGCACTGCTCGAGCGCGGTCGGGTGCGATCGCACGACGCGAATCTCCGTCAGCGGCACATCTGCCGGCGCGACGAGGCAATGCCTGATCGGCAGCACCGCCTCGGCGACGATCGACAGTGCGCGCCCGTGCAGCAGGTCGTGCGTCTCCGGGACGGCGCCGGCCAGCGAGCTCTCGATCGGGAGCACGCCCTGCTCCACCTCCGCGCTCGCGACCGCATCCGCGACCGCGCGGAAGCCGCCCAGCGCGTGCAGCTCGGCACTCGGGTGCAGCGTCGCCGCGGCCGCGCCGGAGTGAGAGCCGGCGGGCCCGGGATAGGCGACGACCCCGCTCACCGGAGCCGCAGGGGAACGCGCAGCCCGCATCGCTGGCAGATCGTGACCGCTGCACCCTTGCGGGCCGCGCGCTGCACCGGGATCGGGTCGGCGCAGTCGCACGACGCGTCGGTGGCGGCGGCGGTCTTGAGGATGGAAGTTGTGAGTTGGGTCATCGAGTCGACTCCTCCAAGGGAGTGGTGATTGCTGGCCGGCGGGGGAAAACGAAGCGCCGGCTAGCCGATAAAGGCGTACGCGAAGAAGCCGTTGAAGACGGAAATGCGGACGGCTTCGCGCGGGTGCGCCATACGTGCACCGTATGTCGCGGTCATGCCGCCGTCAACGCCAATTGTTCCCTTACCGCGGCGCCGAACTCGGCCGTGCCGGCGGAGCCGCCGAGATCCTGTGTCGGCGAGGAGACGAGCGCGTGCTCGACCGCCCGCACGAGCGCATGCGCCGCGTCCGGCCGGCCGAGGCCGTGCTCGAGCAGGAGCGCGGTCGAGCGGAGCATCGCCGTCGGGTTGGCGACGCCGCGGCCGGCGATATCGGGGGCGGAGCCGTGCACCGGCTCGAAGATCCCGGGCCCGGAGTCCGAAAGGCTCGCGGACGGCGCGAGGCCGAGGCCGCCCGTGACCGCTGCGGCGAGGTCGCTGAGGATGTCGCCGAACATGTTCTCGGTGACGATGACGTCGAACTGCTCCGGCGTCGTCGCGAGTTGCATCGCCGCGTTGTCGACGAGCATGTGCTCGACGCTCACGTCCGCGAACTCGGGCGCGATCTCGTTGACGACGCGGCGCCACATCCTCGACGTCTCCAGCACGTTCGCCTTGTCGATCGACGTCAGCGCGCCGCGCCGCGTCCGCGCGAGCGTGAACGCGCGCCGCACGACCCGTGCGACCTGGTCGGGGTGGTACTCGCAGGTGTCGAACACCGTTCCGTCGTCGCGCACGCCGCTCGCGCCGAAGTAGAGGCCGCCGACCAGCTCGCGGACGATGAGGACGTCCACGTCGCCGAGAACGGCGGGCCGAAGATTCGCATAGGCGTCAAGAGCCGCGCGCAGACGCAGCAGCCCTTGCTCGGGACGCACGTCGGCCGCATCGAACTCCGGATCGCCGACCGGCCCTTTCAACACGGCGGTCGCGGTGCGGCATGCCGCGAGCGTGTCCTCGGGCAGGGGATCTCCCGCCGCCCGGATGGCGGCTGCGCCGATGAGCCGCTCTTCGACGGCGACATCGGGCGCGACGAGCTCGAGAACGAGGCGCGCTTCGCGCGCTACCTCCGGCCCGACTCCGTCGCCGGGCAGGAGCACGACGGTGAGGCTACGCATCCTGGAAGGCGCTCTCCCCAATCGACCTCGGCTGACGGCCGCGCGGCCGAGGCGTGAACCCGGCGGCGTGGATGGCGGCGTTCCAGCTTCCGAACACACGGCTCACGGTCTGCCGCGAGGGGTGGTTCTCCCCCGCCTGGTCCCACTCGTGCGTGAACGGCGGCCGGCTGTGCTTCCGGTACCAGAGCGTGATCGCGTACTCGATCGTGTCTGGCGTCCACCGGAAGCCGGTGCGCGGACCGGTCCTCATGACATACCTCCTCTAGACGGCGACACCGAGTCTCTCCAGGATGAGGTCGGCGTCGGGCTCGACGAACACGGGCTCGAGACGGTCGGCGACGAGCGCCGGCGTCTTCAGGCCGTCGCCGGTGACGAGCAGGACGACGCGATCCGCGTCTCCGAGCTCGCCGCGACGGACGGCTTCTCGCAATGCACCGAGCGCGGTGGCCGGTGCGGTCTCGCCGAAGACCCCGGTCGTCTCGGCGAGAAGCTTGATGTTCTCCGCGATCTCGTCCTCGGGCACGGCATGGATCGCGCCGCCCGAGTCGATCGCAGTGGCGACGGCGAGGTCGCCGTCGGCAGGGCTGCCGATCGCGATCGAGCGCGCGATCGTGTTCGGCCGCACCGGCTTGACGCGTGTCCCACCGTGGAACGCGGTCGCGACCGGCGCACAGCCCTCGGCCTGGCCGCCGAACACGCGCGGCCGTGTGCCCTCGACGAGCCCGAGCTCGAGCAGCTCGCCGAAGCCGCGATGCACCTTCGAGTACATCGCGCCCGACGCGATCGGCGCGACGACCGCGTCCGGCAGCTGCCAGCCGAGCTGCTCGGCGACCTCGAACGCGATCGTCTTCGATCCTTCGGCGTAGTAGGAGCGGAGCTCGACGTTGACGAACGCCCAGTCCACCTCGAACGAGAGCTCGACGGTGAGGCGGCTGCAGTCGTCGTACGACCCGTTGACGGCGATGATGGTCGCGCCGTACACCGCGGTGGCGAGGAGCTTCTCCGGCTCGAGGTCGGCCGGGACGAGGACGGCGGCCTCGATCCCCTCCGCCGCGGCACGAGCCGCGACGGCGTTCGCGAGGTTGCCGGTGGACGAGCATGCGAGCGTCGTGTAACCGTGCTCGAGCGCCTTGGCGCACGCGACCGCGACGACGCGGTCCTTGAAGGAGTGCGTCGGGTTCGCGGTGTCGAGCTTCAGCCAGAGCTCGCCGACCCCGATCGCGTCGGCGAGACGCGGCGCGCCCACGAGCGGTGTATTGCCGGGCGCGAGGCGCTGCTCGGCGGGCGGCGCGACCGGAAGCAGCGGCGCCCACCGCCAGATGTTCGGCGGACCGGCCTCGATCTGCTCGCGCGTGACCGTACGACCCGGGTCGTAGACCGGCTCGAGCGGGCCGAAGCACTTGGCGCAGACCCCGACGGGGTCGAGCGGGAACTCGGTCTCGCAGATGCGACAACGAAGAGCGGTGGCGGGCATTACAGACTCCTTTTCTGGCTCGGCATCCAGCCGGGTTTGGCACCACGCTCGTCGCGAGCAGGTTGCCGAGGCGTCACAGGGCCGGTTCCCTCAGCCTCTCTCGATGCGGAGCCGGACAGCGTCGCCCGTCTCCTTGTGGATCGACTATACAAAATAAAGCTCACGTGAGGACGGCTCCTTCGGAGGCCGACGAGACGCTCGCCGCGTAGCGGGCGAGGACGCCCTTGGTGTAGCGCGGCGCCGGCGGCGTCACGTCTGCAAGGCGCGCGGCGATCTCGTCCTCGGACAGCTCGACCGACAGCGTTCGCGCCTCGACGTCGAGCTCGACGACGTCGCCGTCACGGAGTGCGCCTATGGGGCCGCCGCGCGCAGCCTCGGGAGCGACGTGTCCGACCATGAGCCCGTGTGTCGCGCCCGAGAAGCGGCCGTCGGTGACGAGCGCGATCTCCTCGCCGAGCCCTTCGCCGACGAGCGCAGCGGTCACGTGCAGCATCTCGCGCATTCCCGGCCCGCCGGCCGGCCCCTCGTACCGGATGACGACGACGTCGCCCGGCACGATCGTGCGCGCCTTCACCGCAGCAAAGCACTCCTCCTCCGAGTCGAACACCCGCGCAGGGCCGCGATGGTGCAGGCGCTCGTGGCCCGCGAGCTTGACGACGCATCCCTCCGGCGCGAGGTTTCCGCGCAGGATCGCGAGCCCGCCCGTCGCCTTCAGCGGGCGCTCGATCGGGACGACGACCTCCTGCCCGGGCGTCTCGACGACAGCGGTCGCGACCTCCGACAGCGATCGGCCGTCGACGTTCGGCGCGTCGCCGTGCACGAGGCCTGCCTTGAGCAGCTCGCGCGCGACGAGTGCGACGCCGCCGGCGGCGTGCAGGTCGACGGCGACGAAGCGGCCGCCCGGCTTGATGTCGGCGACGACGGGCGTTCGCTCTGCGATCCGGTCGAAGTCCTCGAGCTCGAGCGGGATGTCGAGCTCGTGTGCGATCGCGAGCAGATGGAGCACGCCATTGGTCGAGCCGCCGGTGGCGGCGACGGCGGCAATCGCGTTCTCGATTGCGTCGCGCGTGAGCAGCTGCGAGGGGCGCACGTCGTCGCGCACGAGCCGCATCGCCACGCGGCCTGCCTCGTACGCCGCGTTCTTCTTCTCCGGATCCGTGGCGGGAACGTCGTTGAGCCCCGCAGGGCTGATGCCGAGGAACTCGAGCACCATTGCCATCGTGTTCGCGGTGAACTGCGCTCCGCACGCGCCGGCTCCCGGGCACGCGACGTTCTCGAGCTCGTGCACGTCGGCATTCGACATCCGCCCCGCGGCGGCTGCGCCGACCGCCTCGAAGACGTCCTGGATCGTGACGTCCTTCCCGCGGAACTTCCCCGGTGCGATCGAACCGTTGTAGAGCACGAGGCCGGGGACGTCGAGGCGGGCGAGCGCCATCACCGCGGCCGGGATCGTCTTGTCGCACCCGACGAGGCACACGAGCCCGTCGAGCAGATGCCCGCGGACGACGAGCTCGATCGAGTCGGCGATCACCTCGCGCGAGACGAGCGACGCGCGCATCCCCTCGGTGCCCATCGACACGCCGTCGCTGACGGCGATCGTGTTGAACTCCATCGGGGTGCCGCCTGCCTCGAGGATGCCGCGCCGAACGTGGCGCGCGAGCTCGCGCTGGTTCCAGTTGCACGGCATCGTCTCGATCCACGTCGTCGCGATGCCGACGAGCGGGCGCGCGAGCGCGTCGTCGTCGAAGCCGATGCCCTTCAGCATCGCGCGCGCGGGTGCGCGGTCGACGCCGTCGGTGATGGCGGCGCTGCGGCGCTTCGCGGGGTCGGTCGGCTTCGAGTACGGATCGCTCATGCGGGTCCGGCTCCGATCGAGGTGACGGAGAGCCGGCGGACGTCGCAGTCGGGGAACCGGCGCGTGAGCTCGCGCTCGACATCGTCCTCGCGTCCGCGCTGCGCCCATACGAGCACGGTCGGCCCTGAGCCGGAGAGCGTGGCGCCGATCGCCCCCGGCGGCAGGTCGGCGCGGATCTCGCCGAGGCACGGCGCGTCGTCCGCGCGATACGGCTCGTGCAGCTTGTCGGCAGCGCTCGCGGCGAGCAGCGTCGGGCTACCCCCCGCGAGCGCGGCACCGAGGAGCGCAGCTCGAGCCGCGCTGAATGCCGCGTCCTCATGCGGGACCGCCTGCGGCAGCAGTCCGCGCGCATTCGCCGTGAGGACGCGGGTCTCGGGAATCACTGCGACGACCCCGGCCGGGAGGTCGTCGGCGACGCGGGCGATGTGTCCTTCCCAGGTCAGGCAGACACCGCCCGCGAGGGCGGCGGCGAGATTGTCGGGATGCCCCTCGAGCTCGAGCCCCTGCTCGAGCAGCTCGTCGGCGCTCGGCTCGACGCCCGCCGCGAGTGCGCCGGCGACGAGACCGAGCGCGACTGCCGATGCGCTCGAGCCGAGGCCGCGCTCGCGCGGGATCCGCTCGACGAACGTGAACGACCGGCCGTGCGGCGACGCGAACTTCGCGAACGCCCGGACGACGAGGTTCTCCTCGTCGACGCGGCCGTTGCCCTCGCCGATCTCGACCTCGTTCCAGAGATCGAAGGCGACGCCGGCGACGTCGAAGCCGGGGCCGAGATTCGCAGCCGTCGCGGGGGCGCGGACCCTCATACGACCGCCTCGACATCTTTGAGCCCGTGCCCCGTGAGCACACAGACGACGCTCTGCCTCGCGGCGGTGACGCTCGCCGCGACTGCGGCGAGCCCTGCCGCCGAGGCGGGCTCGCAGAAGACGCCCTCGTCGCGGGCGACGAGGCGCCACGCCTCCTCGAGCTGCTCTTCCGAGAGCGACACGATGCTGCCGCCTGATCGCTTGAGCACGCCGCCGACGTCCAGCCGGTGTACGGGCTCGACGATGCGGATCGCCGACGCGAAGGTGTCGGCGCGCTGCGCGGCCTCGCCGAGAACGAAGCGCGGCAGGCGCTCGCCGAAGCCGACCGCGTACGCAACCGTGTTCCCGCCGCCGCCGTACGGCAGCGCGAGGATGTCCGGCACGTGGCCGAGCTGTTCGACGACTTCGCGGGCCGCGGAGCTCTGTCCCTCGATGCGGTCGGGGTTGATCGAGTTGACGTTGACGAAGCCCTCCTCGTCGGCGAGCCGGCGCGCCTCGCGGTGCGCGTCTTCGAACGTCCCGTCGATCTGGCGCACATCGGCGCCGACGGCGCGCGCCTGCGCAACCTTCCCGCGCGCGACTGCGCCGCGCGCGGTGATGACCACGGCTCGCATCCCGGCGCGCGCCGCGTACGCGGCGCACGACGCGGCGGTGTTGCCGGTCGACGCGCACACGACTCCCGAAGCGCCGCTCTCGAGCGCGCGCGTCACCGCGACCGCCATGCCGCGATCCTTGAACGAGCCCGTCGGGTTCGCTCCCTCCCACTTCAGCCACACCTCGAGGCCGAGCCGCTTCGACAGGCGCGGCGCGCGCAGCAGGGGCGTGTTTCCTTCGCCGAGGGTGATCATTTGATCACCGGGAGGAGAAAAGGGGGACGGAGCACCTCCGGGAATGCCGCGATCTCGCGCAGCGCCGCCGACACGTCGCCGAGCGCGGCGCGGTGGAGCACGAGCTCGAGCGTCGCCGCGCCGTTCGACGGCCGCTGCACGAGCTGGGAGATCGAGACGTCATGGGCGGCGAGCCTGCTCGCGGCGTGCGCGAGCACGCCGGGGCGGTCGGACACCTCGAGGTGGGCATAGAACGGCGATGTCCAGTCGGCCGGCAGCAGCCGGTCGAGCTCGCGCCAGCACGCGTCGTTCTGGAGGAAGCCGGTGCCCGACGTGCCGACGACGCTGACCAGGTCGGCGACGACGGCCGACGCGGTCTCGATCCCGCCGGCGCCCGGCCCCTCGAGCGTGATCTCACGGATCGCGTCGCCGTGGATCATGACGGCATTGAAGGCGCCGTCGACGGCGGCGAGCGAATGCGAGCGGTCGACGAGCGCCGGCTGGACCCGGACGTCGACGGCACCGTCGACGAGCGTCGCGATGCCGACGAGACGGATGACCATGCCGAGCTCGGCGGCCGCCTGGACGTGTGCGGGCTCGAGGTCCTCGATGCCGCGGCATTCGACGTCCTCGTAGCGGACGCGCGACCCGAAGGCGACGGTCGCCAGGATCGCCATCTTCGCCGCAGCGTCGGCACCGCTGACATCGTCGCTCGGGTCCGCCTCGGCGTACCCGAGCTCCTGCGCCTCCGCGAGCGCGTCGGCGTAGGAGCCGCCGCGCTCCATGCGCGAGAGCATGAAGTTCGTCGTCCCGTTGACGATGCCGAGCACGCGATGGACGTTCGACACGACGAGCGACTCGCGCAGCACCTTCACGACCGGGATCGCCGCGCACACGGACGCCTCGAAGCGGAGCTGGACACCGGCCGCCGACGCCGCCGCGAAGAGCTCGGCGCCGTCGCGCGCGATCAGCTGCTTGTTCGCCGAGACGACCGGCTTGCCCGCGCCCAGCAGCTCGCGGACGTAGTCGCCCGCAGGCGACACGCCGCCCATGACCTCGGCGACGACGTGCACGTCCGGGTCGTCGCGCAGTGTGGCGAAGTCGCTCGTGAGCACGCCGTCACCGGCCGGGAACGGCCGGGACTTGTTCGGATCGCGAACGAGCGCCCGCACGACCCGCAGCCGGTGACCGGTCGCGCGCTCGATTTCCTCGGCGCTGTCGACGAGCATCCGGTCGACCGACGAGCCGACCGTCCCGTAGCCGAGCAGGCCGATACCGACGTCAACGGACGCCAAGAAGTCCTTCCGCGCCGGCCAGGGCGCGAAGCTCCTTTCCGACCCGCTCGATCTCCGCAGCCCGCGCCTCGCCCTGCTTCCTCAGCTCGGCGAACTTCGGACGGCCGGCCTCGTCGTCGGCGAACAACTCCTGCGCAAACGCGCCGCTCCGCACCTCGTCGAGGATCTCGCGCATCCGCTGCTTCGTCCCGTCGTCGACGACGCGCGGCCCACGCGAGAGGTCGCCGTACTCGGCGACGTCGCTGACGGAGTAGCGCATGTACTCATAGCCGCCCTGGTAGAGCAGGTCGACGATGAGCTTCAGCTCGTTCAGACACTCGTAGTACGCGATCTCCGGCTGGTAGCCCGCCTCGACGAGGACGTCGAAGCCCGCCTGCACGAGCGCGGGGACGCCGCCGCAGAGCACGGCCTGCTCGCCGAAGAGGTCGCTCTCGGTCTCCTCTGCGAACGTCGTCTCGAGCAGTCCGACGCGCGCGCAGCCGATGCCGACGCCGTA
>DASXLN010000276.1:0-6130 GCA_036496165.1 Gaiellaceae bacterium
GAGAAGCTCTCGTAACGCGCCGACAGCCTTCGGTACACTGGGCGCCGCTCGCGGGCGATTAGCTCAGTTGGTTAGAGCGCCGCTCTGATAAGGCGGAGGTCCGTGGTTCGAATCCACGATCGCCCATCCGGAAGCACGTGAGAGCGCCGACTCGGCTTCCGCAATCATCTCCCGCACGATGTCGCCGGCCGGCCGGATGTCGTGCACAAGGGCGACCGACTCGCCGGCCCACAGCGGGACCTCCTCGAGGTCGCCGTGGAAGCTCGGCGTCGTCATGAATGCGGAGTAGCGGGGAATCTCGATCTGCTCGCCGTGGAGCGAGTCGAGCATCCCGATCGTCTCGCCCTCGCGCGTCTTCGCGCCGGACTCCTCCCACTCGTTCACCACGCGGTTGCGGAGCACGCGGTGCGGCGCATCCTCCCAGCCACCGGAGAAGAGGTCGGGCGACCACACGGTCTCCGACTCGTCGACGACGCGCTGCTTGTACTCGGGATCGACGAACGCCTCGTCGGATGCGACGAACCGGGTGCCGAGCGAGACGCCCTGCGCGCCGAGCGCGAGCGCGGCCGCGAGGCCGCGCCCGTCCGCGATCCCGCCCGAGGCGAGCACCGGCACCGGCGCGATCGCGTCGACGATCGCCGGCACGAGCACCGACAGCGACGTGCGACCGATCACGTGGCCGCCCGCCTCCGATCCCTGCGCGATCACGCCGTCGACACCCGCCGCCGCGGCGCGCTTCGCCTCCTCGACCGAGCCGACCTGCACGAGGACGGCCACGTCGTCCGACAGCTCGACGTACGGCGCCGGATCGCCCCAGAAGAGTACGAGGATGGGCACTCCGTGCTCGACCGCGACCGCCGCGGTCTCACGCTGATCGAGATGGAGGATGAGGTTGACGCCGAACGGCTTGTCGGTGAGCGCGCGGGTCTGCTCGATCCGCGGCGCAAGCAGCTCCTTCATCCCCGTGCCACCGAGGACGCCGCAGCCGCCCGCGTTCGACACCGCGGCCGCAAGCTCGGGCCCCGCCCCCGTGCCGAAGCCCACCGAGAAGACCGGCGCCTCGATGCCCAGCCGCGTGCAGAGCGGCGTCGTCAGCACGTGGCAATTGTCTCACTGCCGCACCCGGAATGGAACCTCGTTCGTTCTCCCAGTGAGATGCGTGCGATTCCCTACAGAACCGGAGCTCCCGCAATCCCGGCGCCAATGGTGCTCGCGGTCTACCTCGTCATCGGAGCGTTCGTCGCCGCGACGCACCACTACTTCGCGCACCTGCACGTCGCGCGGCAGTACGGCTCAGCGGCGCTCGCGATCCTCCTCTGGCCGCTGCTCTTCCTCGGGATCAACCTCCACATCCACTAGGTCAAGAGCAGGCCGGCCATGCGCCGGCGGGCGATCACGATCCCGATCGCGCCGAGCGCGAGGAGATACCCCGCGTTGAGGAGATTCGTCGGCCCCACCGTTCCGAGCGTGAAGGAGCGGACGAGGACGATTGCGTCGTAGAGGGGCGAGAAGCGGACGATCCACTGAATCGCGTGTGGGTACACGCTCAGCGGATAGAACGTTGCGCTGAAGAGGAACATCGGCAGCTGCACGAGCTGCACGAGATCGAAGTCCTGCCAGCTGCGGATGAAGGTCGACGCAGCGATGCCCATCCCGGCGAAGGCGAAGCCGACGACGAGAGCGGCGGGGAGCGCCAACAGTCCCCACCACGAGTGGATGAGCCCGAGCGCCGCCGCGGTGACGACGAAGCCGGCGGCGTACAGAAGACCCCGGAACTGCGCCCACGACGTCTCGCCGATCGCGACGTCGGTCGGGCCGAGCGGCGTCGCGAGAATGGCGTCGTACACCTTCGCGTACCGCAACTTCCAGAAGACGTTGGTCGTCGCGTCGTAGATCGCGCCGTTCATCGCCGACGACGCGAGCAGCGCCGGGGCGATGTAGCTCGCGTACGAGACGCCGTTGACGCGGCCGACGAAGTGGCCGAGGCCGAAACCGAGCGACGCGAGGTAGAAGAGCGGCTCGAAGAGCCCGCTGAAGATGATCAGCCACGAGCGCCGGTACACCATCAGGTTGCGCTCGAACAGGAGGTGCCCGCGCGTGCCGGCGAGCGTCGTCATCGCACGAGCTTCTTCACGTACGCGCGCTCGGCGAACCACAGTCCGACCGCGGTGAACGCAACGAGGTACACGACGTGCACAAGCGCCATTCCCCACGTCACCGTGCCGAGCGTCAGATGCCGCGCGAGATCGACGCCGTGCCACAACGGCGTCGCGTACGCGAGCTGGCGCAATCCTTCGGGCAGGCGCGTCACGGGGAAGAACGTCCCGGAGAAGAGAAAGAGCGGGACGACGAAGAAGCGGAAGACCGCTGCGAGGTAGCTGTCCTTCGGCGCCCACGCCGCGAACGCGGCGAGCGGCGCGCTGAAGGCGACGCCGACGAGGATGGCGACCGGCCACGCGAGCGGCGCGTACGGCGAGTGCAACGTGCCGAACGCGGCCAGCGCGATGAGGTAGAGCCCGGTCGAGGTCGCAACGCGGGACGCGACGTACAGCTGGTGCCCGAGCAGGACGTCGAGCACGCGGAGCGGCGCGGCCAACATGGCGTGGTAGACGCGCGTCCATTTGATCGCGGCCATCACGGGCCACGTGCTCTCGAACGCTGCGATGTTCATGCCGGCCGCGACGAGCATCCCCGGCGCGACGTACGTGACGTATGAGACGCCGAGCGGATGCGCGCCATGGTTGACGAGCTTGCCGAGCCCGATGCCGAGCGCGGCGAGATAGAGGACGGGGTTGAGGATGCTCGAGACGATGCTCGCTCGCCACAACCGCTTGTACGACACGACCCAGTGCTCGTACGCGCGCAGCGCCCCCGTCATCAGTCCACCAGCGTGCGGCCGGTGAGCCGCAGGAAGACGTCCTCGAGTGTCGCCCGCCGGACGAGCACGCTCTGCGGGTTCAACAGCTCGTGCGCGACCGGCACGAGCGCGTCGCCGTCGTCGGTGTAGAGGAGCACACGGTCCGGGAGCACTTCGACACGCGCCACCTGCCCGTCGAACACTCCGTCGACCTCGGGCGTCTCGCCGGCGAAGCGCAGCTCGACCACCTCGCGGGTCGACAGCCGCTGGATGAGCTCCCACGGCGAGCCTTCCTCCGCGATCTTCCCCTGGTCCATGATCACGAGCCGGTCGCACAGCTGCTCCGCCTCGTCCATGTAGTGCGTCGTCAGCACGAGCGTGACCCCCTGCTGCTTCAGACGGAAGAGCCGGTCCCACACGACGTGGCGCGCCTGCGGATCGAGGCCGGTCGTCGGCTCGTCGAGGAGGAGCACGTCGGGGTTGTTCACGAGCGACCGTGCGATCGTCAGCCGGCGCTTCATACCGCCCGAGAGCGGCTCGACCGGGTCGTTCGCACGCTCGGTCAGTTGGACGAAATCGAGCAGCTCGTCGGCCCGCGCGCGCAGTTGCCTGCGCGCGAGACCGAAATAGCGGCCGTAGATGACGATGTTCTCGCGCACCGTCAGCTCGTTGTCGAGCGAATCCGTCTGCGGCACGACGCCCAGGCGACCGCGGATCGCGGGGCCGTCGGCGGCCGGATCGAGGCCGAGCACGCGCAGCGTCCCGTCCGTCACCGGCGAGACGCAGCCGATCATGCGCATGGTCGAGCTCTTGCCGGCGCCGTTCGGGCCGAGGAAGCCGAACGCCTCGCCCTTGCGGACGTCGAAGTCGATCCCGTCGACCGCTGTGAGCGCGCCGAAGCGCTTCGTCAGGCCGCGTGCATGGATGAGCGCGTCGTCGTCGGACACGCCCCGAGACTATCGGGAGCGCTCGAGCGCTTCCGCGATCTCTTCGAGCTCGTGCTCGTCGGCGAACACGATCTCGACGCGTCCGCTCGTGACCTTCGCGTGGAACCCGGTGATGCGCTGCAGCGCATCGCGCACGCGCGCGGCGAGTGCAGGGTCGACGGGCGTCGCACGCACGCGCGGCTTCTGCTTCGCGCCGGCCCACTTCGCGCGCTGTTCGGCGATGCGCACCGACAGGCCCTTCTGCACGATCTCGCGCGCGAGCCGGCGCCTGCCCTCGTGGTCGGGAACAGCGAGCACGGCGCGGGCGTGGCCCTCGCTGATCTGTCCGCGCTCGACCATTCCGAGCACGTCGTCGGGCAGCTCGAGCAGCCGAATGCGGTTCGACACCGACGGCTTCGAGCGACCGACGCGCTCGGACACCTCCCCGAGCGAGAGGCCGAACTCGTCGATGAGCACGGCGTACGCGCGCGCCTCCTCGACCGCCGTCAGCTGCTCGCGCGCAACGTTCTCCACGAGGCCGAGCAGCAGCGTGTCGCGGTCGTCGGTCTCGCGCACGACCGCCGGGACGGTGGGGCGGCCGGCCTCCCGCGCAGCGCGCCAGCGGCGCTCGCCCGCGACGATCTCGTAGCCGCCCGCCGTGCGCGGACGGACGAGCAGCGGCTGGATGACGCCCTGCGTGCGGATCGACTCCGCGAGCCCGGTGCCGGCCTCACCGTCGAAGCGCTTGCGCGGCTGCCGCGGGTTCGGGTGGACCGCGTCGACGGGGAGCTCGAGCAGCTCGACCGCGTGCGGCTCCGAGCCGCCCACGAGCAACTCGAGACCGCGGCCGAGACCGCGCCGGTTAGCTGCGCTCGACAAGCTCCATCGCCACCTTCCAGTACGCGTCCGCTCCGGCCGAGCGGCGGTCGTATGCGATCGCGGGCAGCCCGTGGCTCGGCGCCTCTGCGAGGCGGACCGACCGGGGGACCGACGTCTTGAACACGAGCGAGCCGAAGTGCTTGCGCACCTCCGCCTCGACGTCCTGCGCGAGCCGCGTGCGCGCGTCCACCATCGTCATCAGGACGCCGCCGATGCCGAGGCCCGGGTTGAGCCGCCGGCGGATGAGCTCGATCGACTGCATGAGCTGCGTCAGGCCCTCGAGGGCGTAGTACTCGGCCTGCACCGGCACGAGCACGCGGTCGGCAGCAGCGAGCGCGTTCACCGTCAGCGGCCCGAGCGCGGGCGGGCAGTCGACGAAGACGAAGTCGTATTGCGACGTGCCGGACGCGAGCGCCTGCGCGAGGTAGCGCTCGCCGTCCTCGCGTGCGGCGAGCTCGACGACCGCGCCGGCGAGATCCGGCTTCGAGGGGATGAGGTCGAGATTCGCAAAGGCGGTGTGCTTCGCCAGCTCCGCGAGCGGCGCACCGTCGAGCAAGTCGTAGCTCGACGTGCCGTTCGCGCGCATCCCGAGCCCCGACGTCGCGTTCGCCTGCGGGTCGAGGTCGATGACGAGCGCGCGCTCGCCCGCCTCCGCGAGGCACGCGGCGAGGTTGATCGCGGTCGTCGTCTTGCCGACGCCGCCCTTCTGATTTGCAAGCGCGTAGACCCGGGCCATCCGAGGTCCCATTGTTGCGAGAACGCCGGACAGGGGAAGATTCGAGCGACATGCTGAGGCCGGCCCTCCTGCTGAGCGCTGCGACCCTTGCCACGGCGACGCCGCAGGCCCTCCTGACGACGCTCCTGAAGGTGCGGATCGCGGCGGCGGAGCTTCCGCTCGGATTCTCGAACGCCCGCGCCGAGAGGCAGCGGCTGAGCGCGAACGGCAAGAAGTACCACGCCGTCGGGCTTGTGGACGTGTCCCTCGAGGGGCCGGACGCGGTCGACGCCTTCGCCTGGATCGTGTTCACGAAGCACGCCGACGCGATCTCCGACCTCGACCACCCGGCCGTCGGGAACGGCGTCAAGGTGCTCGACGTCGTGCCCGGCCTGAAGGACAGCCTCGTGCTCACCGGGACCCTGAACGGCAAGACGATCACCGATGCCGTGGCGGTGGACGGCGCCGTCCTCATCCAGGGCGTCGTCGTCTCGAGCGCGGTGCGGGAACCGACCGCGATCATCCTGCTCAAGGCAGCGATCGCGCACCTGCGCCGGCTGCGCTAGGAGAGGGGCCGCTTTTTCGGCATGCCGGCGCGCGACGCCGGGGAGCGGCAAAGCCGCCCCCCCGTTAGATTGCAAATCAGGCGTCGCGGGCGATGGCGAGCAGATCCGCGATCAACCGGACAAGCAACGCGTGACGCCTCGAGGCCTTCGTGAGACCGTCATGCGCCTTCCGCTCGATGAGACTCAG
>DASXLN010000277.1:0-11559 GCA_036496165.1 Gaiellaceae bacterium
GCACGCCGCCAGCAGCTCGCCGTCGAGCTCCTCGTGCCTGTCCTGGACGGCGCCCTTCGCGAGCAGCACCGGGCGGTAGCGCTCGCACGAGTCCCACGCCGGCCGGATCAGCCGTACGAGCCAGGGCGACCGCGCCGCCTCGTAGACGGTGAAATGGAACGCGGTGTGCTCGCGCATCGCCGCGCGCGCGTCCGCCCGGTGCCGCGCCTCGTCGAACGACGCCAGATGCGCTCGCGCCCGCGCCTCGTCGGCCGGCTCGAACAGCTCCGCTGCCCGGCGCACCGCCATCGTCTCGACGGCGAGGCGGATGGAGAACAGCTCCCGCAACTCCTCGACGTCGAGGCTCATCACCTTCGCGCCGTGATGCGGCACGTGCTCGGCGAGCCCGAGCGCCTCCAGCTGGCGCACCGCCTCCCGGATCGGCGAGATGCTCATCCCGAGCCGGCTCGCCAGGTCCTCGAGCCGGAGCGGAGCGCCCGGCGTGAGCTCGCCGAGGATGATCGACTCGCGCAGGCGCTCGAGGGCGGCCTCCGCCATCGTCCGGTGCCGGACCGCGGCCACGGAGGCGGAGCGTGAACCACACTTGATCAGATGTCAAACCCTGTGACACCATCACCCATCGGCGTGTCGAGGGAACCCGATGGTCAGCCGCGGATCTCCGTGTCGCAGGTGAGCACGCTCGCCTCGAGCTTCGCGGACGACGTGCGCACGTACGCCGACGCCGGGCTGGACGGGATCGGCGTCTGGGAGATGAAGCTCGGCGACGGCCTCGACGACGACGCGGTCGCCCTCCTGCGCGAGAGCGGCCTCGGCTCCGCCACCGCCGTCCCGGCCGTCCCCTCGATCAACCCGCTGCCGCTCTTGCCCGGCCCGGACGACCCGCGCGAGCGCACCGACGCCATCCTCCGCTCCCTCCACCGGCTCGCGCCGTTCGCGCCGGCCGCGGTTCTCTGCTTCACCGGCCCGGGCGACCCCGCGACCGCCCTCAGCGGGCTGCGCGAGGTCGTTGCCGAGGCGGAGAAGCTGGACCTGCGGATCGCGCTCGAACCGTTCCAGTCGGAGGGCATCGAGAGCTGGTCGTCGCTCGGCACGCTCGGCGACGCGGCAGCCGTCATCGACACGATTGGCTCGCCCGCGCTCGGCATCCAGTTCGACGTATGGCACCTGTGGAACACCCCGGACCTGTTCGACGAGATCGAGCAGCACGGGCACCTCATCGTCGGCGTGCACGTCAGCGACCGGCGTGAGCCGACGCGCGGATGGGCCGACCGCGTTCTTCCCGGTGACGGCATCGCGGGCGTGCCCGCGATCCTCGGCGCGCTCGACCGCGCCGGCTGGGACGGCTTCTACGACCTCGAGGTCTTCTCCGACAACGGAACCTTCGGCTCGGCGTACCCCGACTCGCTCTGGGACGTCGACAGCCGGAAGCTGGTCGAACGCGGCAGGAGGCAACTCTTGGAGTGCTGGGTCGAACGGAGGGTCACGGCATGAGCCGTGCCCGGAGAGGAGATGGAGTGAGACGAATCGCGATTCTCGTCGTCGCGGCTGCGGCACTCGTGCTCGCAGCAACCGCGGCGGCGCGTACGCACGCCGGGGCGCCGATCGTCATCGGCTGGGCCCACGACTCGACCGGCCCGATGGCGCCGTTCGACGGCCCCGCGCTCGCCGCGGCGCAGATCCGCGTCGCACAGATCAACGCGAAGGGCGGCGTCGACGGGCATCAACTCGTGATCAAGACGTGCGACACGCAGGGTGACAAGCCTGCCGTGTCGAAGGCGTGCGCCGACAAGCTCATCAGCCAGGGATCGAACGTCATCTTCACGACGTGCGACGTGGACCTCGCGGCGCCTGCAGTGCAGGAGTCCATCAACAAGGGGCTGCTCACGGTCGCGCCGTGCATCGGCACCGACCAGATGGGACCGGCGCGCTTCGGCGCAAAGGGTGCGCTCGCGTTCAGCTTCGGCAACGTCGCACAGGACGAGGGCTCGGCGATGGCGCAGTTCGCGTGGGCCAAGGGGTGGCGGACCGCTGACCTCGCCACCGACACGGTCATCGTCTACTTCAAGAACGTCGTGCAGGCGTTCGCGGTCCGCTGGAAGCAGCTGGGCGGCAAGATCGCCGACCAGGAGACGTATCAGGATCCTGCCTTCCACGGGAACAACGTCAACAACGCCGTCAGCCGGATCAACGCGCACAAGGCCGACGTGATCGTGACGTCGACCGCCGGCGCGTATGGCGCGCTCGCGCCGCTGATCACGGGCCTGCGCACGCTCGGCAACTCGACGCCGGTGCTCAACTCGTGGGCCGGCGACGGCGTCTACTGGCTTCCGAAGAGCCCGCCCGTCACGAACTACTACTTCGTGACGTATGCGGACGCCTTCGGCGGCGATCCGAATGCGGCCATCAACGGGCTCGCGAAGAAGATCCACGCCGCCACGGGCGGCTTCGTGACCGGTCCTGCTGCGATCGACGGTCTCGTCACCGCCATCAAGCGGGCGGGCGGGTCGACGAACGGCGCGGCGCTCGCCGCGCAGATGGTGAAGTTCCACGCGGTGCCGACGCTGTCGGGGCTCGTGAGCTTCTCCGCGAAGCTGCACGTCGTGTTCCACCGGCAGTACCGCGTCATCGAGATCAACAACAACGTGCCGAAGCTCGTCGCCGAGGTCGTTGCGAAGGTCGTTCCGAAGATCTAGTGGAATCCGCGTCGGACGGGAGGCCCGGAGACTCACTCCGGGCCTCCTCCATCTCACGTTCCTTTCAGGGCGTGCACGCGCTTCGCGACGTCTCGCTCGAGCTTCGGCGCGGAGAGGTCATGGGGTTGATCGGGCCGAACGGCGCCGGCAAGTCAACCCTCGTGAACGTCCTCAGCGGCTTCGACCGGCCGACGCGTGGCCGTGTGCTCTTCGACGGACGCGACGTGACGCGCTGGCGTGCAAGCCGGCGCGGGCGGAACGGGCTCGCACGGACGTTCCAGCACAGTCATGCCTTCCGCGCCCTCTCCGTCCGCGAGAACGTCGCCGTGTCCGCGCTCGGGGCCGGCGCATCTCCGACCGAAGCATCGCGCCGCGCCGAGGAAGTCCTCCGGCTGCTCGGCCTCGACGCGCAGGCGGACGTCCCGGCGGCCGGGCTCGCCCACGGAGACGAGCGTCGCCTCGGCGTCGCGCGTGCGCTCGCGACCGAGCCGCGCTACGTCCTGCTCGACGAGCCTGCAGCCGGCCTTCCCGAAGCAGAGGTGCCGGAGTTCGCGGCGGTCGTCCGCTCGCTCCGAGACGACCACGGAGCGGGCGTGCTGCTGATCGACCACAACATGGCGCTGATCATGGAGGTCTGCGATCGAATCCAGGTCCTCGACCGCGGAGAGACGCTCGCAGAGGGAACACCCGGTGAGATCCGCGCGAACCTCGACGTCGCCGCTGCGTATCTCGGTGAGAGCGCCGTCCCGGAGGACTCGTGACGCTGCGGGTCGACGGGCTGTGCGTGCGCTACGGCGCGGTCGACGCCGTCCGCGGCCTCTCGCTCGAGGTGAACCCGGGCGAGATCGTCGGCCTCATCGGCCCGAACGGCGCCGGGAAGTCGTCGACGCTGAACGCGATCATGGGCGCCGTCCCCGTCGTCGGCGGCGAGATCCGGCTCGACGGTGTTTCGCTCCTCGGACGCCGCTCCGAGGACGTCGCGCGTGCGGGTGTCGCTCTCGTCCCCGAGGGCCGCCGCATCTTCGCGGAGCTCACGGTCGAGGAGAACCTCCGCCTCGGCCTCGCCGCGCGGCGCACTCCCGGTGGAGTGGACGCCGCGTTCGAGCTCTTCCCGATGGTCCGCGAATCGCGCCGCCGCCAGGCCGGTGTGCTCTCGGGCGGCCAGCAGCAGCAGCTCGCGATCGCGCGCGCGCTCGTCGCCGAGCCCGACGTCCTCCTGCTCGACGAGCCCTCACTCGGGCTCGCGCCGCAGGTCGTCGACGTCGTGTTCGACGCGCTCGCCGCCATTCGCGAAAAAGGCATCGCCGTGCTCCTCGTCGAGCAGCGCGCGCAGCGTACCGTCGCGCTCGCCGACCGCAGCCACGTGCTCTCGAACGGCGAGTTGCGACTGACGCTCGGCCCCGACGACGCGGACGACACCGAGAAGCTCGTGGCGGCGTACTTCGCATGAGTGTCAGCTGGCAGACGCTCGCCGACGCGCTCTCGCTCGGTGGCATCTACGCGTTGATGGCGGTCGGCATCGGCCTCGTCTTCGGCGTGCTCCGTCTCGTCAACTTCGCGTACGGCCAGCTGATCATGGCCGGCGCGTACACGATCGCGTACGCGTCCGTGTGGGGCTGGCCGTCGTGGGCGGGCATCCTTCTCAGCTTCGCGGTCGTGCTCGCGCTGACGATCTTGCTCGACCGGCTCGTCTTCCGGCCGTTGCGGACACACTCGCCGGCGGTGATGCTCGTCGCGACGTTTGCCGTCGCCTTCCTGCTCCAGAGCATCGCCGTGCTCGCGTTCGGTCAGCTCGGGACAATCGCCTCGTCGATGGGCCCGCTGAACCAGCCGTGGGACATCGGCGGTGTCGAGGTTCGGAAGATCGCGATCGTCTCGATCGTCGTCGCGGCCGTGTGCCTCACACTCCTTCAGCTGCTTCTGACGCGGACGGAGGTCGGCCTGCACATGCGCGCGGCGTCGATGGACTTCCGCACGGCGAGGATGCTCGGCGTCCGCGCGAACCGCGTGATCGGCGGCGCGGTGCTGATCTCTGGCGTGCTCGCCGCCGTCTCGGCGTTCATGCTCACTGCGCGCAACCCACAGGTGACGCCGATCTTCGCGCTCGATGACACCATCGTCGTCCTCGCGGGTGTCGTCCTCGGCGGGCTCAACCGCCCGGTGCCGGCGACGCTGGGTGGATTCACGATCGGCTTCGCGAGCGGGATCCTCGGCGGCGCGCTCCCGACGAACCAGAGCCAGTACCTGCCGACCTTCCTCTTCGCCGCGGTGATCCTCGTGCTTCTCATCCGACCGAACGGGCTCTTCGCGCGCGCAGGAGGCGCGGCCGACCGCCTGTGAGGAAGCTGTCGGAGCTGGTGGCGCCCGTGGCGCTCGTCCTCGCGACCGCGCTGCTCGGGCTCGCCGTGTCGGGCGCACTCCAGACGTACTTCGTCGACACGCTCATCAAGGTCGCGATCGTCGTCGCGCTCTACGTCTTCATCGGCAATTCCGGCGTGCTCTCGTTCGGGCACATCTCCTTCGTCGCGCTCGGCGTCTGGACGGCGGGCGTCCTGAGCGTGCCGGCGGCCGAGCGGCCGGCGATCATGCCCGGCCTCGCCGGATTCCTACGGACGGCGACCGCCGGCAACGTCCAGTCGCTCTTCCTCGCCGCCGCGGCCGGGCTCGCGATCGCCTTCGTCGTCGGCCTGCCGTTGATGCGGCTCTCCGGTCTCGCCGCCGGCATCGCGACCTTCGGCGTGCTCGAGATCGTGAACAACGTCCTCCGCTACTACGAGAAGATCGGGCCGGGTCTCAACGCGTTCTCGTCGGTGCCGGAGACGACGGGCATCTGGCAGGCGGCGATCGGAGCACTCGTCTGCGTCGCAGTCGCGTTCGCCTATCAGCGCAGCCGCTTCGGGCGGCAGCTCCGCGCGACGCGCGAGGACCCGGCGGCGGCCTCCGCCGCCGGGATCTCGATCTACCGGCAACGGCTGCTCGCGTTCGCGGTCTCCGGCGCGCTCGCCGGTCTCGCCGGCGGGCTGTACGTCCACCAGCTGCCGATCGAGATCGACTCGCTCTATCTCGACCTGACGTTCCTCACGCTGGCCATGCTCGTCGTCGGCGGCTCGGGCAGCCTGCTCGGCGCGGTCGTCGGCGCGCTCGCGATCGGCGGCCTCGACTCGTTCCTCTCGGCTGCCGAGAACGGCGTCGGCGTTCTCGGGCTGCACCTCGACCTGCCGACAGGCACTGCCGTCCTGGCGGTGGGCGCGCTCATGGCCCTCGTTCTCGTCGTCCGGCCGACCGGGCTCACAGGCGGCCGGGAGCTCTCGCTGCGGTGGCCGCGCCGGTGAAGGTCGTCGTCGCCGGAGCCGGCACGATCGGCAGCCTCTTCGCCGCCCACCTTGCCCGCGTGGCGGACGTCGGTGTGCTGACGCGGCGCGCCGACCACGCGCGTGTGCTGAACGAGAAGGGGCTTCGCGTCTCCGGCCGCTCGGACTTCACCGCGCGGGTGCGCGCGGCGACCGACGCGGCCGAGCTCGGCGACGCCGAGCTCGTGATCGTCGCGTGCAAGGGCGGCGACCTCGAGTCGCTCGCCGCTTCCCTCGCCGGGCACTTCGCCGGCGCGACGGTGATGACCACGCAGAACGGGCTCGGGGCGGAGGACATCGTCGCGGCGCAGGGCGACTGGCCGCTGCTCTCCTCGGTGACGTTCATGAGCGGAACGCGGCACGACGACGCGCACGTCGAGTACGTCCTCGACACCGCGACCTGGATCGGCCCGTACCGCGGAACGACGGCCGACCACGCCGAGGCGGTCGCCGCGCTCATCCGCACCGCGGGCCTCGAGGCCGAGGCTTTCGACGACCTGCGGCCCGCCCAGTGGTCGAAGCTCGTCTTCAACGCGACCGTCAACACCGTCGCCGCGCTCACGGGCCTCCCACACGACTTCCACTTCGCCCAGGGGATGCTCGGCGAGCTCGTGCACGGGCTCGTCGACGAGGGCAAGGCCGT
Source organism: Gaiellaceae bacterium (assembly GCA_036496165.1). Lineage (GTDB taxonomy): Bacteria > Actinomycetota > Thermoleophilia > Gaiellales > Gaiellaceae > Palsa-739. The sequence goes on from DASXLN010000277.1 coordinate 6,687, forward strand.
CGCGGCGGCCGCCGGCGTCGAGCTTCGCGAGGACCCGTGGGAGATGAACGTTCACGCGACGCAGCGCGGGCATGCGCACCATCCGTCGATGCTCGAGGATGTAAGCGCGCGGAGGCCGACGGAGATCGACGCGATCACCGGCTCGCTCGTCCGCGAGGCGCAGCGGCACGGCGTACCGGTCCCACTCCACACCGCCATCTACAGCCTGGTGAAAGCAAAGGAGGCAAGCTACTCGTGAAAGTCGCAGTCATCGGATGCGGCGCCGTCGGATCGCTCTTCGCGGCGAACCTCGCACAGCTCGACGACGTCGAAGTGTGGGCATACGACGCGTCGCGCGACCACGTCGAGGCGATCAACGCGAACGGATTGCGCCTGAGCGGCGCCGGCGACGTCGTCGGGCGCGTGCGCGCCACCACGGACGCGTCCGAGCTGCCGCCGTGCGAGTTCGGGATCGTCGCGACGAAGGCGATGCACACGAGCTCGGCGATCGCGGCGAGCGCGCACGCGTTCGCGGACGGCTACGTGGCGACCGTGCAGAACGGCCTCGGCAACGAAGAGGCGATCGCCGAGCACGTCGAACGTGTCATTCGCGGTACGACGTTCCCCGCGGGGAAGCTCGTCGAGCCCGGCCACGTGCAATGGGACGTGAAAGGCGACACGACGCTCGGCCCGTACACGAACGTCGAGATGCCGGCGGTCGAGCGGCTCGCGGACGCGTGCACGCGGGCCGGCATGCCGACCGCGGCCGTGGTGGATGCGCGCGGCCCGCAGTGGCGCAAGGTCATCTTCAACGCTTCGACCAATCCGATCGGCGCGCTCACCGGCCTCACGCACGGGCGCGTGTGCGAGCGCCGCGACCTGCGCATGCTCGTCTCCGGCCTCGTCGACGAGGGGAAGGCTGTCGCCGCCGCGCAGGGCATCGCGCTCGACGCCGATCCCGAGGAGCTGATCGACCATGCTGCGAAGCCCGAGGTCGCGTACGACCACAAGGCGTCGATGCTCCAGGACGTCGAGGCGCGACGGACGACGGAGATCGACTATCTCAACGGCGGTATCGTCCGCTTCGGGCGTGAGCACGAGGTGCCGACGCCGCTCAACCAGGCGATCTGGGCACTCGTGAAGGGGGTGGAGGACTCGTGGACGAAGTGAGACGGCGGCATGCGAACGTCCAGGCCGCGCTGAACCGCGACCAGCTCGACGCAGCGATCGTCTGCGGCTCGGAGTACACAGGCTTCGAGGGCGCTGTCACGTACGTGTCCGGCTTCACGATCGTCCACCGGTACGCCTACGTCCTCATTCCGGCGGAAGGCGACCCGACGATCGTCTTCCCGAGCGAGGCGCGCTACGTCGGCGAGCACGGCGACTCGGACATTGCCGACCAGCAGTTCGTCGACCGCCCCGGCGAGTGGCTCGCGGACCGGCTGCGCGGCAAGCGCGTCGGCGTCTACGGCCTCGACTACGTCATGACCGTGCGCGACTACGCCGCGTTGAGCGGCGCGGCCGACCTCGTGCCGTGGGATCTCGCATTCGACCATGCGCGCGCAGTCAAGTCCGACGCCGAGATCGAGTCGGTCCGTGAGAGCGTCCGCATCAACGTCGACGGCTTCCACGCCTTCCGCGAGGCATACGCGCCGGGCCGGAGCGCCGCCGAGGTCATGGCCGCCGCCGAAGAGCTGTTCGTCGAGCGCGGCTGCGGCCGCCTCACGATGAACATGGTGCTCGTCGGCGCGGAGTTCGCCCTCGCGCGGAGCGATACCGCGCTCGGCGACTTCTGCGTCCCGTCGCTCGAGATCGCGGGGCCCGGCGGACACTGGGTGGAGGTCTCGCGCGCGCTCGGCACGCCGAGCCCCGAGGTGTCGCGCATGCTCGAGGCGTACGGGGAGTACTACGAGACGGCGAAGGACGCGCTCCGGCCCGGAGCGACCGCGCACGACGTCCACCGCGCCGTGTCCAAGGGCTTCACCGAGCGCGGCTACCACCTCGGCCATGTGACCGGGCATTCGATCGGCATGACGATGATCGAGTTCCCGAAGATCGGGGAGGGAGTCGACACCGAGCTGGTGGCGAACATGGTCTTCTCGATGCATCCGCACGCGATCGCCGCCGACGGGCGAGAATGTCTCTACATGCAGGACACGTGGCTCGTGACGGAGGACGGCGGCGTCCCGCTCGCCGGTCTCGACCTGAGGATCTGGTGATGGACGAGGAATTCGCACCGATCCTCGAAGGCCCCGGCGCGAGCGACTACGAGCGCTACCTGCGCACCGACGAGCTGCTCTCGCTCCAGAAGACCGACGCGGAGTGGGTGCACCGGGACGAGCTGCTGTTCCAGACGGTGCACCAGTCGTCGGAGCTGTGGCTCAAACATGCGTGGAACGAGGTGGAAGAGGCGACGCGCCTCGTCGAGGCGCGTGACCTCGCGGCGGCGCAACGGCTCCTGCGCCGCGCGACGGCGAGCGTTCGCTACGTCATCGGCTTCCTCGAGCATCTCGAGCTGATGTCGCCGTGGGAGTACCAGGAGATACGGCGCGTCCTCGGGCACGGCTCCGGCTTCGACTCGCCCGGGTTCCGCGAGGTGCGACGAGTTTCACCGCCCCTCTACGGCGCGTTCGAGTCGGTGCTGCGCGAGCGCGGCCTCACGCTCCTCGACCTGTACATGCACGGACGCGAGCACGAGGATCTCTACCAGCTCGCCGAGCTCCTGATCGACTGGGACGAACAGGTCGGGATCTGGCGCTTCCGGCACGTGAAGATGGTCGGGCGCGTCATCGGCGAAGACGTCGTCGGCACGCAGGGGACGCCGGTCGAGCTGCTCGCCGGGCTCATCAAGCACAAGATGTTCCCCGACCTCTGGCGCGTGCGTACGGAGCTCACCGAGCTCGCCAGAGAAAGTGACCCGGTCAGGGATGACAGCTGAGTCGCCCGAACGCGCTACGCGGCGCATAGCTGCGTCCTCAGTCGCCCCGATAGAAGAGCTATCGGGGCTCCCTGCGTCCTTGCTCTGCATCCGCGTATCGCGCTCGGATCGACGAGCGACATCCCCGACCGGGTCACCGGATTGATCCCGCTCGACGAGATCCGCCGTGCGCGCGAGCGCATCGGCGACGACGTGCTGCGCACGCCGCTCGTGCAAATCGACGACCGCACCTGGCTGAAGCTGGAGAACCTCCAGCCGATCGGCTCGTTCAAGCTGCGCGGCGCGCTGTCGGCGGTGCGCGCCGCATCGCGGGCGGAGCTCGCCGGCGGCGTCGTCACCGCGAGCGCGGGGAACATGGCGCAAGGCGTTGCGTGGGCGGCGCGCGATGCGGGTGTCCGCGCGCGCGTGATCGCGCCCCGCGATGCTCCGCGCGCGAAGCTCGACGCAGTCGAGCGGCTCGGTGCCGAGATCGTCCCGGTCTCGCACGAGGAGTGGTGGCAGGCGATGGTCGACCGCGGCCGCGACGGCGTCGAAGGCCTCTTCGTGCACCCCGTCGAGGACGACGCGGTCATGGCCGGGAACGGGACGATCGGCCTCGAGATCGTCGAGGAGCTCGGCGACTTCGACGCAGTCGTGATCCCGTGGGGCGGCGGCGGGCTCACTACAGGGATCGCGAGCGCAGTCAAGGCGCTGCGACCCGGCGTCCGCGTCGTGACCGCGGAACCGGAGACCGCGGCGCCGCTCGCCGCCGCGCTGCGCGCAGGCGCTCCGGCCGAGATCGAGTTCCGTCCGTCGTTCGTCGACGGCGCGGGCGGCCGCGCACTGCTTCCGACGATGTGGGACCGTGCGCGCGGGCTCGTCGACGAGGCGGTCGCCGTCCCGCTGGACGAGGTCGCCGAGGCGATGCGCGTGCTCGCCTCGCGCGCGCACGTCGTCGCCGAGGGCGCAGGCGCCCTCGCGCTCGCGGCTGCGCGCCATCGCGGCGACCGCTGCGTCTGCATCGTGTCCGGCGGCAACGTCGACGCCGCCGTCCTCGCACAGGTCTTACGAGGCGAGACTCCCTAGTTCCCGCAGGAAGCCGTCGATCTCCTCGGCAGTGTTGTAGTGGATGAGGCCGACGCGCACCGCCTCGTCCGGGTACGGGAGCCTGTCGCGCAGCCCGAGCGAGTACCAGCTGTCGTGCGCCCACACGCCATACCCGCGCGCGGCCATCGTCTCCGCGATGTCCGTTGCGCGGACACCGTCGAGGTTGAAGAGGAACGTCGGCAGGCGGCCCTCCATCGACTGCTCGCCGTAGACGGTCGCGGACTCGGGCAGACCCTCGAGGAAGCGCCGTCCGAGATCGTGCTCGTAGGCGCGGAGGACCTCCATCCCGCCGATCGACTCGAGGTACGCGATGGTGGCGGAGAATCCGGCGAAGAGCTCGTACGGCGCCGTGCCCGGCTCGAAACGGCGGCCCACCGGCGAGCTCTGTGCCGGCCGCGCCTTGTACGGCCGCCATGACTCGAGCAGCTCGTGGCGTCCATAGGCGACGCCGAGATGCGGTCCGCAGAATTTGTACGCCGACGCGATGAAGACGTCGCAGTCGAGCGCCTGCACGTCGACCGGCTCGTGCGCCGCGTACTGCACGGCATCGAACCACGACAGCGCGCCGACAGAATGGGCGAGCTCGCTCACACGCTTCATGTCGACGATCGTCCCGAGGGCGTTCGACGAGGCGACGGTGGCGACGACGCGCACGCGGTCGTCGAGCTTTCGCTCGAGGTCGTCGAGGTCGAGGCGGAAATCCTCGGTGACGTCGATCCAGTCGACCTCGAAGCCGCGGTCCGCAGCGAGCTCGATCCACGGCGCGACGCCGCCGTCGTGGTCGAGGCGCGAGACGAGGATGCGGTCGCCCTCCTTCCAGTCGCGCGACGCCGTTCGCGAGAGCGTGAAGTCGAGCACCGTCATGTTCGT
>DASXLN010000278.1:0-9228 GCA_036496165.1 Gaiellaceae bacterium
CCGGTGACGACTCCCGGCGCGACCGTCAACCGCCTCTGCGCCTCCGGGCTCGAGGCGACCAACCAGGCGGGCCGTGCGATCAGGGCCGGCGACGGCGAGCTGCTGCTCGCCGGCGGCGTCGAGTCGATGACGCGCGCGCCACTCGTCGCGCTGAAGGCCGAGCGCGCGTTCCCGCGCGGCGAGGTCACGCTCGTCGACACCACGATCGGCTGGCGCTTCATCAACCCGCGGCTGGCCGAGCGCTACTCGACCGAGGGAATGGGCGAGACGGCCGAGAACGTCGCCGAGCGCTACGGCGTGACGCAAGAAGACCAGGATGCGTTTGCGCTCGCGTCGCAGCAGCGGTGGGCGGCGGCGGCGGACGCAGGACAATTCGACGAGGAGCTCGTTCCCGTCGGCGACGTCGTGCGCGACGAGCATCCGCGGCCGGACACGACGCTCGAGAAGCTCGCTGCGCTCAAGCCGGCGTTTCGCGCGGGCGGGACCGTCACCGCCGGCAACTCGTCCGGGATCAACGACGGCGCCGCCGCGCTCGTGATCGCGTCGGAGGAGCGGGCGCGCGCACTCGGCGTCGAGCCGCTCGGCGCGTTCGTCGGCAGCGCAGTTGCGGGCGTCGACCCGCGCGTGATGGGTATCGGTCCGGTGCCGGCGGTGCGCAAGCTCCTCACGCGGGCCGGCGTCGAGGTGGGCGACATCGATCTCGTCGAGCTGAACGAGGCGTTCGCGTCACAAAGCCTCGTCGTCATCCGCGAGCTCGGCCTCGACCACGCGAAGGTGAACGTCAACGGTGGCGCGATCGCGATCGGCCACCCGCTCGGCATGAGCGGCGCCCGCCTCGTCGTCTCGCTCCTGCATGAGCTGCGCCGGCGCGGCGGCCGGTACGGCCTCGCGACGCTCTGCGTCGGCGTCGGGCAGGGGCAGGCGGCGCTGTTCGAGCGCTGATGGACGATCTCGACGTCGACGACCTCGGCCGAGTGGGCGATTTCTGGCAGGCGGCTTGACGGGCGTTTGACTTTCGGCGACAGGCGGTTGAATGTGGACCGGTAGTGGATGACGCCCCGTCTGCTGGTGCGGTCCCGTTGAACGAGCGGTTTCTGGCGGCGATCGTCTCCTCGGCGTCGGAGGCGATCCTCGGGAAGACCCCCGACGGTCGCGTCACGAGCTGGAATGCCGCTGCAGAGCGACTGTACGGCTACTCGGCCGACGAGGCCGTCGGGAAGCACATCTCGTTCATCGTGCCGCGGGAGCGCCGGGCGGAACTCGAGAGCGTCCTCGCACGCATTGCTGCTGGTGAGCGTGTCCCCGAGTTCGAGACTGTGCGCACGACGAAGGACGGCGCGCAGGTCGAGGTGGCGGTGACGGTCTCGCCGATCTTGGACGCCCAAGGCGCGGTCGTCGGAGCGTCGACGGTGGCGCGCGACATCGGTGAGCGGAAGCGGGCCGAGGCAGCGTTGCTCGCCAGCGAGACGAGCTACCGGCATCTGTTCGCACATCACCCGGCGCCGATCTGGCTGTACGACACCGGCACGCTCCGGTTTCTGGAAGTGAACGATGCGGCGATCGAGCTGTACGGCTGGTCGCGCGAGGAGTTTCTTGCAATGACGATCGAAGACATCCGGCCGAGAGTCGATGTGGCCCCGCTTCGTCAAGCGCTCGCGCAGGGCTTCGACGACGAGCCGCGAGTCTGGCGACACCACCGCAAGGACGGGACGGCTATGGACGTCGAGGTGCGGGCGCGGACGGTGGAATTCGAGGGTCGCCCGGCGCGACTTGCGCTCGCGCAGGACGTGACGCGCGAACGCCGGCTCGAGGAGGAGCTACGCCAGACGCAGAAGATGGAGGCGATCGGACGACTCGCGGGGGGCATCGCGCACGACTTCAACAATCTGCTGCTCGTCATCAAGTTCGCCGCCGCCGAGCTAGGACGCAACAGCGGTTCAGACGAACGCGGATCCGTTGCGCTCATCAACGACACCGTCGGGCGTGCGACTGCGCTGACGCGTCAACTCCTCGCATTCAGCCGAATGCAGGTGCTCCGTCTCGAACCGACGGACGTGAACGAGCTCGTCACGGAGGCGCACGCTCTCCTCGATCGGTTGATCGGCGAGGACATTCACATCAGCGTCCAGACCGCCCAGGACCTGCCGATGATCCTGGCCGACGCCAACCAGCTCACCCAGGTCGTTCTCAATCTCGCAGTCAATGCCCGCGAAGCGATGCCGCGCGGCGGCGACCTGACGATCGAGACGAGCCAGGTCGTCCTCGACGAGCGTTACGTCGACGAGCATCTGGACATTGCTCCCGGCACCTACATCCTGCTTTCCGTAAGCGACGACGGAGTCGGTATGGACGAAGAGACGCGTGCGCGCGCGTTCGAACCGTTCTTCACGACGAAGGAGGACGGAACTGGGTTCGGCCTCGCCACCGTGTACGGCATCGTCAAACAGTGCGGTGGCGAGGTATGGCTGTACAGCGAACCGGGGATCGGCACAACCTTCAAGATCTACTTCCCGGCCATCGCTCAACAGGAGGCGGTGAAGACGTCGACACCGCGAGGCGACGTCGGCGAGGCCACGACGGGCTGGGAAACCATCCTCTTGGTCGAGGACGAGGACGCCTTGCGCCCGATCATCGCCCGTACGCTCGAGGAGTACGGCTACTCCGTCCTGCAGGCGCGCCACGCAGACGATGCTCTCCGGATCGCGGGCGAGCTCCAGACCGAGATCCACCTGCTCATCACCGACATAGTCATGCCGGGACTCAACGGGCGCGAGCTCGCCGAGCAGCTACGCGCGAACCGGCCCGAACTGCGCGTGCTCTACAGCTCCGGGTATCCCGCCGACACGATTCTCCGCCACGGCATCGAGTCCGCGTCGGTGAACTTCATCGAGAAGCCCTACGCCGCCGCCGAGCTGCTCCACGAGGTTCGCACCAGCCTCGACCGTTCAGCTCCGCGCTAGAGCCGCTTGCTCAACCCACAGGGGGCCGGACGTAGATGACGTCCTCGTGCTTGATCGGAACGAAGGGCGCGCCGATTTGCATGATGAGGTCCTCGACGGTCGAGTAGACCTCCTCGTCGCCGTCCTGATTGCGGACGACGATGCCGACCTCGTTCTCCGGCTCCGCCGGGAGGCCGTGCTCGCGGAGGAGGGCCAGGAGCTTGTCGCGGTCGGGAATCCTTGCCGCTTCGACCTGAATCGATCCCATCGGATCCAATACCTCGCCTCTCGCTGTCGGAGCTAAACGTCCGGCCCGATCTTGGATCCCAAGTCTGGCGGCCGCGGCGGTCGGAGTCAACCGGTATTTTCCGGTTCCATGGCCGTCGCCACCGGAAATGATCGCGGGCTCTTCATCGACGGTGCGGTGGCCGAGGCTGCCTCCGGCGAGTTGCGGGACCTGATCGAGCCGGCTACCGGCGATCCGCTCGGACGGGCGGCGATGGCCGGTGAGGCCGACGTCGACCGTGCGGTCGCCGCGGCGCGCGGCGCTCTCGACGGAGCGTGGGGCCGGACGCCGCCGAACGAGCGCGCCCGGCTGCTCCAGGCGCTGGCGGACGCGATCCAGGCGAACCGCGCCGAGCTTGCGGAGCTCGAATCCCGCAACGTCGGCAAGGCGATCTCCTCGGTGAAGGCCGAGGTCGCCGGCGCCGTCGAGAACTTCCGCTTCTTCGCCTCGGTCGTCGGCTCGATCGCGGGACGGTCGAACCCGATCGGCGGATCGCTGCTCACGTACTCGCTGAAGGAGCCGGTCGGCGTCTGCGCGCAGATCGTGCCGTGGAACTACCCGCTCTTGATGGCGACGTGGAAGCTGTCGCCGGCACTGGCCGCGGGCTGTGCCGTCGTGTTGAAGCCGGACCCGCAGACGCCGTTGAGCGTGCTCCGCGTCGCCGAGCTCGCGGCTGAGGTGGGCTTTCCCGCAGGCGCGATCAACGTCGTTCCCGGCGACGGTCCGACGACGGGCTCGTATCTCGTCAGGCATCCCGGCGTCGACAAGGTTGCGTTCACGGGATCGACGAAGACGGGCGGCGAGATCATGCGGCTGTGCTCGGACCCGATCAAGCGGGTGACGCTCGAGCTCGGCGGCAAGAGCCCGAACCTCGTGTTCGCGGATGCCGATCTCGACGACGCGATCCCGAGCTCCGTGTGGTCGATCTACTACGCGGCCGGGCAGAGCTGCGAGGCGCGCTCGCGGGTTCTCGTCGAGGCATCGATCTACGACGACTTCGTCGCGCGCTTCGCCGGATACGTGCAGCAGCTCAAGGTCGGTGACCCGCTCGACCCCGAGACGCAGATCGGCTCGCTCATCTCGACAGCGCACCGCGACCGCGTGCACGGCTACGTCGAGCGCGGGCGCGAGGAGGGCGTCGAGGTCCTCGCCGGCGGCGGGCCGGCCGACGGCAAGGGGGCGTTCTACCAGCCGACCGTGCTCGCGAAGGCGACGAACGAGATGACGGTCGCGCAGGAGGAGATCTTCGGCCCCGTCGTCGTCGCGATCCCCTTCGAGGACGAGGCCGATGCAATCCGCATCGCGAACGACGTCAGATACGGGCTCTTCGCGACCGTGTGGACGGGCGACCCGGCGCGGGGTCACCGCGTCGCCCGCGCGATCCAGGCAGGCATGGTCGGGATCAACACGCCGTACACCGCGTTCCCCGGGATTCCGTTCGGCGGCTACAAGCAGTCCGGCTTCGGCCGCGAGCTCTCGATCGAGACGCTCGAGCTCTACCTCGAGACGAAGGGCGTCCTCGTCTCGACGAGCCCGAAGCCGTTCAACCCGTTCCGCCTCTAGCCGGAAGATCCGACCTTCCCACCGCGTCTGGAGGGGCGTAGGGTCCGCGAGGTCCAACGGGGAAAGGGGAGATATGGCGACCTCGGCAGTGGCAGGCCTGACGAGTGCGATCCGGGGACGGGTGGTCGAGCGCGGCGAGGACGGATACGACGACGCGCGCGTTCTTTTCAACGCGATGATCGACAAGCGGCCGGCGGCGATCGCGTATTGCGTGGACGAGCAGGACGTTGCGGCCGCGATCGGCTTCGGCCGCGAGCGCGGGTTGCGCATCGCGGTCCGTGGGGGCGGCCACAACGGCGGCGGCCTCGGCAGCGTCGACGACGGGCTCGTCATCGACCTCTCGGCTATGAGCGAGATCGCCGTCGACACCGCCGCGAAGATGGTGCGAGTCCAGGGTGGTGCGCTGCTGAAGAACGTCGACGCGGCGACCCACGCACACGGCCTCGCCGTTCCGGTGGGGATCATCGGCACCACTGGTGTCGGCGGCCTCACCCTCGGCGGCGGCACGGGTCATCTCACGCGCACGTACGGGCTGACGATCGACCATCTGGTCTCGGCGACCGTCGTCCTCGCGGACGGCACCGTCGTGCAGGTCGACGCCGACCGCGAGCCGGATCTCTTCTGGGCGATCCGCGGAGGCGGCGGCAACTTCGGCGTCGTGACGTCGTTCTCGTTCTCGTGCGTCCCGGTGACCAATGTCGTCGCCGGGCCGATGTGGTGGCCGATCGATCGCTCCGAGGAGATCCTCGCGTGGTATCGCGACTTCATCGGCGAGCAGCCGAACGAGCTCGGCGGGTTCTTCAACTACCACACGGTCCCGCCCGTCGACATGTTCCCGGCCGAGTTCCACATGCAGAAGGTGTGCGGCGTCGTCTGGTGCTGCACCGACCTCGACAACGCAGCAGAGCTCCTTGCGCCCGCGCGCGCACTGAGCCCGATCATCGACGGCGTCGGCGAGGTTCCGCTGCCGGCGATCAACGGTGCCTTCGACGGGCTCTACTGCCACGGCGACCAGTGGTACTGGCGCTCGCACTATCTCGACGAGATCTCGGACGACCTCGTCGCCGTGCAGACGGAGTGGGCCGAGCGGATGCCGACGTGGAAGTCGGGCACCCACATCTACAACGCCGACGGGGCCGCGGCGAAGGTGGGCAACGACGAGACGGCCTGGGCGTACCGCGACGCGCGCTGGGTGCAAGTGATCATCGGCGTCGATCCCGATCCGGCGACCGCATCCGCCCTGCGCGAGTGGACGGTCGGCTACTCCGAGGCGGTCAAGCCGCACGCGATGGCGGGCGGCTACGTGAACATGATGATGGACGACGGGGCCGATCGCGTCCGCGCGAGCTACCGCGACAACTATCCGCGGCTCGCACGCGTGAAGCGCGCCTACGACCCCGACAACGTCTTCAACGTCAACCAGAACATCACACCCGCCTGAGGATCACTTCCGCAGTGACAATGCCGCCCCGGCTGCGAGGAGCGCGATGCCGAGCAGCCGGGGCCAGTGCAGGCCGATGCGCTGCGACCCGAAGAGGCCGAACCGGTCGATCGCCGCGCCCATGACGAGCTGGCCGGCGATGAGGATCCCGACCGTCGCGGCGACGCCGATGCGAGGCCCGGCGTAGGTCACCGTGAACACGATGAGCAACCCGAGCAGGCCGCCGGTGAGCATCCACCACGGCTGATGCAGGGCGCGCTCGTAGCCGGCGACGCTGCGGCGGACGAGCAGGAGGCCGACGAACGCGACCGCGGCCGTGACCAGCGTCGCGAAGCCGAGCGCCTCGCCGACGCCGATGCGCTCGCCGAGCCGTGACATCACCGCGACCTGCACCGAGCCCGCAAGCCCGGCCGCAACCGCGAGCACCGTCGCCAGCGAGCCTCCCGACACGCGCATAACCTACAGCGCTGTGATCTTCCAGCCCGAGCTGGAGACGATGCAGCGCCCGGAGCTCGAGCGCCTGCAACGCGAACGCCTGCGGGAGCGCTTCGGTATCGAGCTGGAGGAGCTCGCGCAGCAGCCGTTCACGACGAAGTCGGATCTCCGCGATGCCTATCCGTTCGGGCTCCTGCGCGTGCCGCGCGACGAGTGCGTCCGCATCCACGCGTCGTCGGGGACGCGCGGGAAGGCGACGATCGTTGCGTACACGCGCAACGATCTCGCGCTCTGGGCCGACTGCTGCGCACGTGCGATCGCCGCCGCCGGCGGCGGGCCGGGGACGCTCGTCCACATCGCGTACGGCTACGGGCTCTTCACCGGCGGGCTCGGCTTCCACTACGGCGCGGAACGCCTCGGCTGCACCGTCGTGCCCGCGTCGAGCGGCAACACGCCCCGCCAGGTGCAGCTGATCGAGGATCTCGGCGCCGAGGTCCTCTGCTGCACGTCGAGCTACGCGCTCGCGATCGCCGACCACGTGGAGGACGTGGGCCGGCTGCGGCTCCGCGCCGGGTTGTTCGGCGCCGAGCCGTGGACGGAGCGGATTCGCGGCGCGATCGAGGAGGCGCTCAACATCGTCGCGCTCGACGTCTACGGCCTGTCGGAGATCGTCGGCCCCGGCGTCTCCTCCGAATGCCTCGAAGGGCTCGGCGGCGCACACGTGAACGAGGATCACTTCCTCGTCGAGACGGTCGACCCCGACACCGGCGCGCCGGTCTCCGAGGGCGAGGTCGGCGAGCTCGTGTTCACGACGCTCACAAAGGAGGCGATGCCGCTCCTGCGCTACCGCACCGGCGACCTTGCGTCGGTGACGTTCGAGCCGTGCCCCTGCGGCCGCACGTTCGCCCGTATGTCACGCGTCGTCGGGCGCACGGACGACATGCTCGTCATCCGCGGCGTCAATGTCTTTCCGAGCGAGATCGAGCGCGTGCTCCTCTCGGTCGAGGGGCTCGCGCCGCACTACCAGCTCGTCGTCGAACGGCCCGACCGCCTGGACGAGCTGACGGTTCAGGTCGAGGGCGGCGTCGATGCCGCTCCGGTGCGCGAGCAGCTCGAGCGCGCGCTCGGGTTGAGCGCGCGCGTCGAGATCGTCGAGCCCGGGTCGATCCCACGCAGCGAGGGGAAGGCGCTGCGTGTCCTCGATCGCCGCTAGCTCGCGTTCGAGTCCGCCTGCCAGAGGGAGAAGACGTTCCCCTCGCTGTCCTTGCAGGCGGAGAACCACCCGTGCGTTGGCACCGGCTGCTTGTCGCCCGCTTCTCCGCCGAGCTCGCGCACCTTCGCCATCGACGCCTCGATGTCGTCGGTGTCGAGGTACACGTTCGGATGGCCCGGCTCGCCGGGCATCAACGCGGCGCCCGCGGCGTCGCTGACGCGCGTCATGCGGTAGTCCATCTCTGGCGACATCGCCTCGCCGAAACTCCACCCGAACACGCCCTCCCAGAAGCGCTTCGCACGGTCGACGTCCGTTGCCGAGATCTCATAGTGAACGACTTCTCCCTTGGCCATGACGTAGTCTTCGCCTCCTATGTATCGCGTTGTCGTCCTGTACGACGAAAAGCCTGAAGCTGATTCATACGCCGAGCACGTCGAGCTGTGCAAGCGCGTGCCAAACGGCCTCTTTCGTTACGGACCGGTGACCGGGGCGCCGATGGGCGAGCCGAAGCACGCGTTCTACGCGGAGTGGGAGTTCGCGGACAAGGCTGCGTTCGACGCAGCGGTTCGCAGTGACGAGTTCATGGCCAGCGGGAAGGACGCGTACAAGCGCGGCTTCCCGACGCCGACGGTCGAGTTCCTCGAGCTCAGCTGAACTTCGGAGCGCGGCGCTCGCGCACGGCGGCGACGCCCTCGGCGACGTCAGGCCCCGTCATGTCGAGGAACTCGAGTGCGAGCGACGCGTCGAACGCGGGGCCGGCGGCGCGCAACCAGTTGTTGAGCGCGAGCTTCGTGTGACGGATCGCCGTCTGCGAGCCCGCGGCGAGCCTGCGCGCGACGGCGAGCGCGCGTTCCTCGAGCTCCGCGGACGGCACGCACAGCGAGACGAGCCCGATGCGCTCCGCTTCCTCGCCGTTCACCGGCTCGCACAGGAGCAGGTGGTACTTCGCCTTCGCCATCCCGCACAGGAGCGGCCACACGATGACCGCGTGGTCGCCGGCGGCGACGCCGAGCCGCGTGTGCCCGTCGACGATGCGAGCTGTCGGTGCGGCGATCGAGACGTCGGCGAGGAGCGCGACCGCGAGGCCCGCTCCGACGGCGGGCCCGTCGATCGCCGCGACGATCGGCTTCGAGCAGTCGACGATGTTGTAGACGAGGTCGCGCGCCTCGTGGAAGACGCGAAGCCGCGTCTCCCAGTCGCTCGCGATGTCCTCGACGAGCGCAAGGTCACCGCCCGAGCTGAACGCGCCGTCGGCGCCGCGTACGAGGACGACGCGCGTGTCGGGATCGCGGTCGACCGTCCGCCAGATCGAGGCGAGCTGCGCGTGCGCTTCGTGCCCGACCGCATTCAG
>DASXLN010000279.1:0-8641 GCA_036496165.1 Gaiellaceae bacterium
TACCAGAAGGAATCGGAGGCGGAGCCGTCGGTGCGCGTCATCGAGCCGTACACGTTCTCGCGCGCGCTCCCGTGGTGGTACGTCCACACGTGGGACCGCACGAGCGACGGTGAGCGCTCGTTCCGGCTCGACCGCATGCGCAGCGCGACGCTGACGAAGGAGAAGTTCGCGCCGCGCGAGGACTTCGAGCCGGTGCGGCTGCGCGACGCGCGGCGTGCGCTCGTGCTCTACTCGCCGGCGATCGCGCGGTACGAGGTCGAGCGAGGCGCACGCCGCCTCACCGACAAGTCGGCGCTGCGCGAGATCCCGGTCGGCAGCGACGAGTGGCTCGAGAGCGAGATCCTGTCGAAGCGCGGGGAGGCGTTCGTGCTGGAGCCGGCCGAGCTGCGGACGCGTATCGCCGAGCGTGCACGAACACTCGCGAAGGAGCTCGGCGTCGAGCGTCTTCGCGCGCGCGTCTGACCGGCGGCACGGGCGTGAATCCCGACGGCAACCAGCGGCTGACGGGAGCGATCGGCGCGCTTCTGCTCGTTCCGATCGCGATCGAGGCGGCGACGATCGTCCTCGGCGTGCACACGTTCATGTCGCTGCACGTCTTCGTCGGTCTCCTCCTGATCCCACCCGTTCTCCTGAAGCTCGTGAGCGCCGGCTGGCGCTTCATGCGCTACTACACGCGCGTCGACGACTACATGCTGCACGGGCCGCCGCAGGTGGCGATGCGGGTGCTGGCGCCGGTGCTCGTCGCGGCCACGGTCGTGCTCTTCGCCAGCGGCGTCGCCATGGGGTTCCTCCACGGCCACGCCCTCTCGCTCGCGCGCAGCCTGCACGGGCCTGCCTCCGTGGTCTGGCTCGCGCTCGTCGGCGTGCACGTCCTCGTCTACGCGAAGCGCGCCTTCGTGGACGCCGCCGCCGACGTCGTCCCCGCAGAGCGGCGGCGCGTGCGCGGAGCCACGGTGCGCGCCTCTCTCGTCGCGGCCGCGCTCGTCGCCGGCATCGTGGCCGGCGCCGCATTCGTGCCCGCGCAACATCGCTGGATCGATCTCCAGCACGGCCACCACGGCGATCTCAATCGACGAGCCCGCGGCGGCGACCCTCTGCGACCGCTTCGAGCCGCGAGTGTGCGCGGAGCGCGCGCAGGAGCCCGCGCACGTGGTTCCGGACCGTCTCCGGCGAGAGTCCCATGAGCTGCGCCATCTGCGCAGTCGAGTAGCCGCGTGCCAGGAGGTGGAGGCTCTCGTACTGACGAGGCGTGAGCTCGGCGGGAGGAGCCGATTCCATCGGCGAGCGGAGCGGGTCGAGCTCGGCGATGCCAAAGACACCCACGACCCTCCCACCGTCCGTCAGTGCGACTGAATGGACCTCCACGGGCAAGCGCCGGCCGGAACGAAGGAGCAACGTCGACTCGTAATCCGACGTGCGCGTCTTCCCGAGCAGCTTCTTCGTGAACTCGGTGCGGGCGACGGGCGACGCCTCCGGCGCGACGAGCTCCCTGAAGGAGTGCCCGGTGAAATCGCCGAACAGCTCGACCGCCCGCGCGTTCGCCCAGCGAACGACCCCGTTCGCATCGAGGACGTACGCGGGGACGCGGATCTGGCCGAGGGCGGCTTCGATGTCACCGCCGAGCCAGCTTGCGATCTCTCCGAGGGCTTGCCGCTCGCCCACGTTCCCATGATCCTCCCGCGTCGAGCCGGCTTCAAGCGATGAGGCGCTGGCGCAGGGCCGTGGCCACGGCGTGAATCCGTGTCCGTGCCCCGAGGTGTGACGTCGCGCCGCTCACGTGCGCTCGAACGGTGTGGATCGAGATGCGGAGCCTCGTGGCGACTTCCTCGCTCGTCAGGCCGTCGGCGAGGAGGCGCAGGACTTCTCGCTCGCGCTCCGTGAGGTGCGGCGCCTCCCGATTCAGGAGGAGCGCACCGCCGACGGCAGGATCGAGATAGAGGTCACCGGCGGCGACCGTCTCGAGCGCACGTCGCAGCTCGTTGACCGGAGCCTCCTTGAGGACGACCGCGCGTGCCCCGGCATCCATCGCCTCGTGCAAGAGCGCGTCGTACGGGTACCCCGTATAGATGGCTACGGCGGTCCCCGGCGCCGTCCGGGAGGCGCGACGAGCAAGCTCGACACCCGAGATACCGGGGAGCTGGGCGTCCACGAGCGCGATGTCGGGACGGAGCTCCTCGATCTTCTGCAGCGCGACCGTGCCGCTCGAGGCGGCCGCAACGACCTCGAATCCCCATTCGCGCACGAGATCGCTCACCGATCCGAGGACGAGGGGATGATCGTCCGCGATGAGCAGACGGGTCGCGCCGCTCATCCGCGCCGCACCGCCCCGAGCGCCGTTTGCACGTAGCGCGAGAGCTCCTCGCCGCTGAACGGCTTGCGGACGAACGTCGACTGAACGCCTTCGGCGTCCGACAAGACTGCGCCGTCCGCGTACCCGGACATGAAGAGGACCGCGATGCCGGGGCGGAGATCCTCGATCATCGTCGCGACCTCGCGCCCGCTCAGGCCCGGCATGACGAGATCGGTGACGAGGACGTCGATCGGCTCGTCGCTGCTGCGGACGAAGTCGAAGGCCTCGTAGCCGTTCCGCGTCGCGTGGACGCGGTAGCCCTGCGCCTCGAGCATGGCTCGAACGGCGCGGCGCACGCCCTCTTCGTCCTCGACGAGGAGGACGGTCTCGCCGTGCGCCGCGGTCGTGGGCGTGTCGGGCTCTCGCTCGCGGGCAGTCTCAGGCGTCGCCGTCGGCAGCACGATCGTGAACGTCGCTCCGGCGCCCGGTGCGCTCGTCACCGAGATGCTGCCGCCGCTCTGGTGGACGATGCCGTGGACGGTCGCAAGGCCGAGCCCGGTTCCTTCGTCCGCGCCCTTCGTCGTGAAGAACGGCTCGAAGATGCGCCCGACCGTCGCCTCGTCCATGCCGACGCCGTTGTCGCGGACCTCGAGCGTCGCGGTGCAGCCTTCATCCGCGAAGCCGACCGCGATCCCGAGCACTCCGCCGTGCGGCATCGCATCGCGCGCGTTGATGGCGAGGTTGACGATCACCTGCTCGAGCTGCCCGCGATCCGCCCGGACGAGCACCGGCGACGGAGCACGCGTCACCGCGAGCGTGATGTTCCCGCCGATGATGCGGCGGAGCATCCGCTCGAGATCGGAGACGACGACGTTCAGGTCGAGCACTTCGAGATCGAGCACCTGCCGGCGCGCGAATGCGAGCAGCTGATTCGTCAGCCGGCTCGCGCGCTCGCCCGAGGCGAGGATCTCGGCGATGTCCTCGGCTGCGCGCTCCGTATCACCGCGCTCGAGACGGCGCAGCGCGAGCTCGCCGTACCCGCGCTGCGCGAGAAGCAGGTTGTTGAAGTCGTGCGCGATGCCGCCTGCCAGCCGGCCGACGGCCTCGAGCTTCTGCGCCTGTCGCAGCTCCTCACCCATCCGCACGCGGTCGGTGATGTCGATCCAGAAGCCCAACGTGTGCAGCGGCGTGCCCGAATCGTCGCGCACGATGACGCGCTCGCTCTGCACAATGAAGACGCGACCGTCGCGCGAGACGACGCGGAAGGTGAGCGAGGTGTTCTGGTTCTCCGCTCGCCCGCGCCGCTCGGCGATCATCCATTCGCGGTCGTCGGGATGCAGCACCTCGAACAGGAGATCCGGGTCGTCCAGCCACGCCTGCACCGGGTAGCCGAGCATCTGCTCGATCTGCGGGCTGACGTAGAGCGTCGAGCTGCCGGCGCCGGGCTCGTCGACGTACGTCACCATCGGCAAGTTCTCGACGAGCTCGCGAAAATCGATCTCGTGCGTGTCCCCCACCTATCTATGGTGGCGACCGCGGCACCGCTGCACCTGACCCAATTGGAGCAAATCGGACAACGTTTCCGAACTCGTCGTTTCGGTTTTCCATTAGTCTTCGGAGCTATGGCCACTGGGTCTCGTCCGCGAGGGCGCCCCCGGAGCGAGACCACGCGGCGCGCGATCCTTGCGGCCGCGGACGAGCTCATGCTCCGTCATGGGCTGCCGGACGTCAGCGTCGACGAGATCGCGAAGCTGGCGGGCTCGAGCAAGGCGACGATCTACCGTTGGTGGCCGTCGAAAGAGCTTCTCGCCCTCGACGCCGTGGTCGCCTCCTGGGAGGAGGATCTCGGAGGCCTTCGCCCGGACACGGGAACACTCCGCGGCGACCTGCGCCGGCTGCTGCGTCCGTGGATTCGGCGGCTCGACGACAGGCCGTATGCCCGGGTCGTCGCCGCGCTGATCGCGGAAGCGCATCGAGACCCGGAGTTCGCAGCCGTCTGGCGGGAACGCTTCGTGACCATGCGCAGGAAGCGGGCAAAGGCGGCGTTCGCACGCGCGGTCGATCGCGGCGAGATCGCAGCGAGCACTGACGTCGATCTCGCGGTCGACATGGTCTACGGCCCGCTCTACCACCGTCTGTTGCACGGGCATGCGCCGCTGAACGAGCGGATCGCGCTCCAGCTGATCGACAACGTCCTTACCGGCATCCTCGTCTAGGTCGCTTCAGCTTAAATAGAGAACGGATAGTTTCGTTTTTCGATTGAAGCGGGGCAGTATGCGGCGTGGTACGGCCGGGCTTGCCCGGGAGTTGGAGGTGCGCGGCGCGTCGATCGACGACGTGCTCGACCTCCTGGATGCATCGATGACCCTGCTCGACCGGAACGGCCGGGTGGTGTGGCAGAACGCGACGTCGATCGCACGCGTCGGGAATCGTCGCGGCATGAGCTTCCTCGCGTTGATGGCGCCGGACTACCGTCCGATGGCGGAGGTCGAGTTCAAGCGTCTGCTCTTCGGCAACGACGTCTCCAGCCGGCGCGAGGTCGTCGTCGTGAGCCCGGACGGCCAGCGGATGCGCTCGATCTCGTTCGGCATCCCCATTCGCTCCGCGAACCGGGTGAGCGGGGTGCTCGCGTTCGGCGTGCCGCTCAATTGGGACGACGAGGTCCAGGCCGCACCGGAGCTGACGCCGCGCATGCGCGAGACGCTCGACCTGCTCGTCGCCGGGCTCTCGACGGCGGAGATCGCGACCGAGCTCGGTGTCGCGCGCGAGACGGCACGCAACCACATCCGGGGTGTGCTGCGGCGGCTCGACGTGCACTCGCGCGTCGCCGCGGTGGCCCGCGCACGCGCGCTCGGCCTCGTTCCTACGAAACCGGAAGGGTGAGCGTAAACGTCGAGCCCGCGTTCGGGCTCGACCGGACGTCGACGGTCCCGCCATGCGCCTCGGCAATCGACCGCGCGATGAAGAGGCCGAGGCCCGTGCCCGGCTTCGTTCCGCCGGGGACGTCAGCTCTGCCGAACTTCTCGAAGATGATGCGCTGCTGGTCGGCCGGGATCCCAGGGCCATGGTCGGCGACGGAGATCTTCACCGTGCCGTCCTCCGGCTGCGCGCGCACCTCGACCTCCCCACCGGACGGCGAGTACTTGATCGCGTTCTCGATGAGGTTGCCGAGCACTTGGCGCAGGCGCTCCCGGTCGCCGCGAATGTGCGGCAGCGCGCTCGACACGCTCGCGGTCACCCGCACTTCGTCCTGGCCGATCGATGCGGTCCCGACGGCATCCTCGACGAGCCGGCCGAGGTCGACGTCGCTGAAGCTGTAGCTGAACGTTCCCGCCTCGATCTGCGAGGTGTGCAACACGTCGCCGATGAGGTTCGCGAGCCGGTTCGTCTCGTCGGCGATGAGCGCGAGGAACGCCTCGCGCTGATCGGGCGAGAGGATGCGCCATCGTTCCTGGAGGGTCCGCGCCGCGCCGATCACGGCGGCCATCGGGCTGCGCAGCTCGTGCGACACGAGCGAGACGAAGTCGGCGCGGAGCGCGGACAGCCGCCGCAGCTCCTCGACCGTGTGGTGCTCGGCCTCATACGCGCGGATGTTCTGCACCGCGGTCGCCGCCAGCCGTCCGAGAAGCGTGACGAGCTCGACGTCCTCCGGTGAGAATCCGTCCACCTCGGCGCGCGAGAGCGCGATCATCCCGATCGGCCGTGAGCCGACGAGGAGCGGAGCGACGATCTCGCTGCGCAGCCCGAGGACCGCGAACAGCTCGTCCTCCGGGTACTCGGCGCTGCCGAGGTCGCCGCGGACGATGACGTCTCCGCCCCTGACCCGATCGAGCACCGAGCCCGCCACCGGACCGACGCTCCCCGGCGGATAGATCTCGGTCGCGCCGCGCCCAGCGGTGGCGATCGTCTTCGCCGAGTCGCCCTCGATGAGGACGATCGCCGTGCGGTCGAAGGGGACGATCGCGCGCAGCTCGCGGATGAAGGCGCCGAACGCGGTCTCGATCTCGAGCGACGAGCCGAGGGCCCGCGCGCAGCGGTTCGCTGCTTCGAGGACGTCGCCCCGGCGCCCGAGCTCGTCCCGCAGGCGCTCCGCCTCCGCCGCGCGGGTCGCGAGGCCGTCGCGCAGCCGGCCGACGACGACACCGGCGAGGAAGCCGACGAGGATGCGCGACGTGATCGTCCCCCAGGCGACGCCGGGCCCGAGCGCGTCGATGACGAGGGTCGCGCCGACCATGGCGATACCGCTGACGACGCCGGCGACGAGGCCGAACCGCAGCGCGGCCTCGGCGATCGGAACGAGGTAGAGCGCGCGATACGGCTCGCCCGTCTGATACGAGAAGACGGCGACGTACCCGACCGCCGCGATCGAGTCGAAGACGATCGCGAGCACGCGGGCGCGGACACGCGTCGCACGATCGAGCGGCTTCCACGCAAGGAACGCGCCCAGCCCGGTCGACGCGGCGAAGAACCCCGTCACGGCCCACGCCCACGGCTCGTAGCGCGCCGGGAAGTCCGTCACCGACACGTCGACGATCGCGACGACGACGAGCGCGGCCCGCAACAGTGCGAGCCAGTGGCCCGGTCTCCTAGGCACCGATGTTCTCCTTCGCGATCGCGGCGTTGCGTTGAAGCAGTCGGCCGTCGTTGCGCGGGACGTAGAGACGGGCGTAGCGCGCACGCAGCTCGCGCGGGTCGGCCGCGAGCCAGTCGGCGAGCGAGACATGTGGCTCGGCGCCGTCGGGAAGGGGCGCGCCCGCGCGCCGCTTCTCGACACCCCGGTTCCACGGGCACACGTCCTGGCAGATGTCGCAGCCGTACACCTGCGCACCGAGCTTCGAGCGGTACTCGTCGGGCATCGCGTCGGCGGACTGCGTCCAGTACGACAGACAGCGCGTCGCGTCGACCGTCCCGGGCTCGTCGAGCGCTCCCGTCGGGCAGGCGTCGATGCAGAGCCGGCACGAGCCGCAGTCGGCGTCGAACGGCGGTGTCGGGTCGAGCTCGGCGTCGGTGACGAGTGTGCCGAGCACGACCCACGAGCCGTGCCGTTGCGTGATGACCATCGTGTTCTTGCCGTAGAAGCCGACGCCGCTGCGGGCGGCGGCTTCGCGATCGACGTGCTGGTTCGCGTCGACGAGCACCCGGAAGTTCCCGCCGATCGCTTGGCCGAGCGCGTCGAGCTTGTCGCGCAGCGCGGCGTACGCGTCCCACCACGTGTAGCGCGGCAGCCGGCCGTGGCCCGCCGGCCGCTCCGGCTCGGGCGCGTAGTAGCAGAGCGCGGCCGAGACAACCGTCCGCGCGCCCGGAAGCAGCCGCTCCGGGTGGCACGACTCCTCGGGCTTCGCCATGGTGAAGCGCATGTCCGCGAAGAGTCCGCGAGCGCGGCGCTCGCGGATGTGCCGCTCGGTCTCGGTATACGGCTCGGCGCGCGCGGCCCCAACCGCGTCGAGCCCGACGTCGGTCGCCAGCTGCAGCAGGTGCTCAGCGGTCACGCGGATAGTCTGCCGCGGGTGAAGGCGGTTCGGATCCACGAGGACGGCGGTCCCGACGTCCTCGTCCTCGAGGACGTCCCCGATCCGTCGCCCGGCCCAGGCGACGTGCTGATCCGCCTGCATGCGTCCGCGCTCAACCACCTCGACGTCTGGATCCGCAAGGGCCTTCCTTCGGTTCCGAAGCCGCGCATCCTCGGGGCGGACGGCGCCGGCGTGCGCGTCGACACCGGTGAGCGTGTCGTCATCAACCCGGGGATCGAGGCAGGAGACGGCTCGATCCACGTCATCGGCGAGCACGGCGACGGGACGAATGCGGAGCTGATCGCGGTGCCGGAGACGAACGTCTACCCGATCCCGGACGGCCTCTCGTTCGAGGAGGCTGCGGCATTCCCGCTCGTGTTCGAGACGGCGTACCGGATGCTCGTCACACGCGCGCGGGTGCAGGAAGGCGAGTGGGTCCTCCTTTGGGGTATCGGCAGCGGCGTCTCGACGGCCGGCCTCGCGATCGCCCGCGCGCTCGGCGCGCGGACGATCGTCACGTCGTCGAGTGATGCGAAACTCGCACGTGCGACCGAGCTCGGCGCGGACGCGGTCGTGAATCACGCGACCGGCGACGTGAAGTCCGCGGTGCGCGAGATCACCGGCGGCCACGGCGCCGACGTCGTCGTCGATCACGTCGGCGAGGCGACGTGGCGCACGTCGCTCGACGTCGCCGCCCGCGAAGGGCGAATCGCCGTCTGCGGGGCGACGAGCGGCCCGAACCCGCCCGCGGCGCTGCACCGCGTCTGGTGGAAGCAACTGACGATTCTCGGCTCGACGATGGGGACGAAAGCCGACTTCGAGGGCGCCTACGAGCTGATCG
>DASXLN010000280.1:0-5975 GCA_036496165.1 Gaiellaceae bacterium
GCCGAGCGTGAACGATCCGTCGCCGCCGCTGACGGCTGTGTCGGTGCCGTTCGTGACGCTCACACCCGGCAATGGGTTGCCGGAGTCGTCGAGGGTGTGCCCGCTGACGGTGACGGGATACGAGTCGAGCGAGAAGTCGACCGGGCCGAACCCGGGGACGGTCGTGTCGACCGTCTGGAACAACGGCGTCTCGTGGCCGGAGACCGAACCGACCGAGATCGTCCATAGCCCGCGCGTGACGCCGAGCGAGTAGGCACCGGTCGCATCGGTCGTGCCGTCGACGGTGTAGCCGGTGTCGGAGGACCCCTCGACAGTGACGCCGGCGAGCGCACCCGCGGAATCGGACACGGTTCCGTCGATCGTCGTTTCCACGACCGGAACTCCCGTGCGGAGCTGCGAGACGTCGACCGGGACGCCGATGACGTAGTCGCTGAAGTGCTGAATGGACGCGCTCGCGGTGTCCGTGAGCCCGTCGACCGTGGTGGCGAGAGGAACAGCGGGGCCGTTCGGGTCGAGGTAGTAGACCGTCGGCGCGCCGCCCTTCGTCGGGTCGTACGCGATCGTAAGCAGCACCGGGACCGCGAACTGGTGAATCGCCTGCCCGGCGGCGCCGGTCGCGGAGAAGTCGTACACGCTCGATGCGTACACGAGCCCGTCGGTTGCGGAGGCGCTGATCGGCGTGATCGCGACGGTGACGTCGGCCGGCACGGCGCCGGCCGGAAAGTCGAGACGGACGTTTCCGTCCGCGCTCGTGACCGTGCCGCCGGCGGCGGCGGTGACGTTCTGCGTCGCATCGGAGTCGACGCTCGGAGGCGCGAGACCGCTCGCGGTGCCTGTCGTCGGGTCGGGCGCCTGTGCGTCGGCACCAGCGGGGGCGGCCGATGCTCCGTCCGACTCCGTCGCCTGCACGCCGTCGACCACGGCGATGTCGGGACCGTCGGACGACGTTCCCGCACTCACCGCCGCGGAGCCCGTGCTGTCGGTTGCGCTGCCGTCGCCCGTCACCGCAGTCGACGACGTGCTCACGACGCCGGCGTCCTTGGGATCGGCGTCGGTCGTGCCGGCGACTTGCACGACCGACGGATCGACCATCCCGCCGCCGCTCGCTCCCACTTCGCCGGTCGTGGTGGTCTGCGTCGAGACGACCGTGCCGGTCACGGTGCCTGCTTCGGGAGAGCCGACCGTCACCGTCATCGTGGGCGGAGGCGTCGGTGGCGCGACGTCCTGCGGTCCGGGCGCGGTGACGGTCGGCGGTGCGGAGCTCGACGTCGTCGACGGATCGTCGGATGACGCGGAGAAGAACTGGTACTGCGGCGTTCCGTCGGCGGAGGTCGTCGGCGGCGCTGACGGGGGCGAAGTCGAGGCGAGCGCAGCCGAGGGCACGTTGCCGAGATCGCCGACGTCGTCAGCGACCGTCGGCGCTTTCGCAAACGGGTCGGGCAATGTCTTCGCGGGCTTGGCAGCAGCGACGATCTGCGTGTGATGATCGGCGACGACCGGAACGCGAACGCGTCGTCGCACGGCTCGCGTCGCCGGTGCGTGTGCGGTCTTCGCGGCCGACGCGCTCGTCTTTGCCTGCGGAAGCGGCGGCAGAGAGTGCAGCGTCGGAACGCGAAGGACGGGTGCAACCACCGCCGGAATCGACACTGCCGGAAGCGTGGACACGCTCCGTGGGAAGGCTCCCGGGCGAAGGAGCGCCGTCACGAGCGGGCTTGCGTACATCGTCCCGAGCAAGGCGATGCTGATGCTCGCCCACCAGTACTTGAGGCCCCGTGTACGCACAGCGACGATTCCGTATGGATTCGCCGTCGCGACTCCCGCGTACTCTGCCCTCACTCCGTCTTCGCCCCCAACCGACGAGCGCCACCGAACGGTTCATGAGTCTCGGCCACGCGGAGGCGGGCTGCAATGCGGGGCGAACCGGATGGTTCTTCTTTGGTTCGGCGATCTTGCGCGAACCTACGGAAGCTGCTGCTGCAGCCGCGTGATCTCGTCGCGGACGGCGGCTGCGCTCGCCTGGATCTTGCGGACCCGGCGGTCGTATGCCTTGACGGCGGCGACCTCCGCCCGCTGGGCCGCAAGCGTCTGCGACCGGCGAGTCGCGAGCGCAAATGCGCGTGACAGCTCGGCCACCTTCGTGCGCGCCGGATTGCGCAGCTCGGCGGCGAGTCGGCTTCCTGCCTTCACCGTCGCAGTAAGCGCAGCGACCTGGGCTGCGTATGCGGGCGCGAGCACCGGCGGCGCGCGCAGCTCTCGAAGGCTCCGTTCGACGCCGACGGCGGCAGCGTCGTATGCCATGACGGCGTCTGCCTGCGCTGCCGCCGCAGCATTCGCCTTCGCGGCGAACGCGGCCTTCGCCTGCGCGATCTGCTTCTTCGTGCCCCGGATCGCATGCGGAACAGGCGCGTGCACGGCGGCGAGACGCTTCGACATCGTTTGCGAAGCGACGTGCAGCTTCTTCAGCGCTGTGTTGAACGGCGGCTGGAACACGACGAGCTCGTGGATCTCGTGCGTCGCGCTCTCCTCCTCCCGCACGACCCGCAGAACGAGCGACCGCAGGCGGCGCGCTTGAGGCGGCGCGGCGAGAGCCGAGATCCGGCCCGCGAGGAGACCGAGCGTGCGTTCCGCCTGCGCGAGCTTCTTCGCCGTCCCCGGGCCCGGCGCCTTCGACGACGCGAATGCCCGGTATGCGCTGGACGCACGCCCGAGCGAGTACGCCATCTGCTGCTCGATCCCGTCGACGCTGGTGATGTATTGGGAGACAGCCGTGCGCTTCCGCGATTGGTGATGCGGCAGCGAAACGATGACCGCCGCCGCGACGGCGCTCGCAGCTGCGAGGCCGAGCACGAGCGTGCGCTTGTTACTTGACCAGTTGAATCGTCGAGACGCTGTGGTCGCCATGGCGGAAGACGAGCTTCACGAGTCCTTTGCCGGGAGCGAACCAGCACGTGCGCGTGCCGCTGCCGAACGGGAAGCCGGGCTGGTTCAGCGTGCTCGTCACGACAAGCGCCTGGAACGTCCCGGCGGGGACCTTGACCTTCTGCACTCCGACGATGCGCGTGCTGCCGTTGACGCCGTACACCGAGAAGTCGCGGCCGTTCGGGTCGGACGCCCACGTCGTACCGGTGGCCGGATATGCGGGAAGCACGGGATTGAAGCCGAACGTCATCAGATCGAAAGGCGTGAAGAAGTGCCGGCGCTTGGCCGCCGGAAGCGACGACGGGCCGAGCGGCGGCAACTTCGCGAGCGACGCTGCCTTCGTCGAGCTCGCGACGCTCGTCACTCCGTCGGTCCGCGACGTGAACTCGTAGGCGCCCGCGACCTTCATCGGCCCGACGACGCTCTTCACCTGCACGATCGCCGTGCCGTTCGCCGCCTGCGTGACCGAGTACTCCTCGACCTCGGGCTGCTTCAAGTACTTCGGGTTCGTCCACTTGTATGTGCCCTTCAGCCCGACCTGCAGCGGAAAGTACTGCGCGTCCGACGGCGGATCGACGGGTGTCTGGTTCGTCGACTGGAGCTCCACCGTCGTGACCGGGGCGCTCGCACCGCCGGAGTGCTGGAACACGACCTTCACGGGCCCCACGCCGTAGACCCACCACGTCGTGCGAACGCCGCTGCCGTACGGATCGCCGAGGGCGCCCGCCTGCGTGATCTGCGACCGCACCACCGCCGCCGTCACCGGTTTCGGAAATGCAGGCACCGTGATCTGCTGCGTGCCGACGTAGTCGTTCGTGCTCGTCACGTCGTTGCCGGCGCCGCCGGTCGCCGACCAGCTCGTCCCCTTGAGAATGGGCTCGAACAGCACCGGCGCCCGCGCGCCCCAGATGACGTTGTAGTACGCGCTTGCGAGGCTGTTCCCGCACGACTGGAGCGACGCGCACAGGATCGGGAAGGTCGTCGGAGGCGGCGTGCTCGACCAGTCGGTGTTGACGATGCCGTACGAGGTCTGCTGGAAGGAGACGGTCCCCGCGCTCTGCGGCGCCGCATCCGGGTTGTTGGCCCCGTCCGTCGTCCAGGCGAGCGTGAAGCTGTTCCCCGCCGAGCTCTTGACGGTCACGATCTCGTCCGTCGGGGTCGTGTTGTAGGTGCTGTCCGTCCACTGGTACGTCCAGGTCGCGTCGGAGGCATGCGGCAGCCAGCTATCGGCGGATGCCGGAGCGGCGAACAGCAGCGCAAACAGAACGGCGGCGACCCCAACCCTCATACCGCCCACACCCTAGGGGGCATTTCGCCAAATGCCAAGAGGATGTACGCTTCCGGCGATGACTCCTCCCCGCAACTGGTGGGCCTGGCGCTCAGAGCGGGGCGGGAGCATGCGCTGACGCACGGCGCACACGACCCGACTCCGCTCGACCGGCTCCGGAAGGAGCCTTTTTCATGCCCATGACCGTGATCGCAACCGACCTTCTCACTCCTCTCGGGGCGTACCTTCGCCTGCGCGCGGGCGCCCGCGGCGCGTTCCTGCTCGAGTCGGTCGAGCGAGGGCGGCTCGGCCGGTACTCGTTCGTCGGATGCGGCTCCCGCATCGTCTCCTTCGATGAAGCGGAGCTGCTCGGCGAGCCGGTCGTCGGCTACCTCGGCTACGACGCGGTCGCGCGCCTCGAGCCGACGGTGCCGCTCCCGGCGGACGGGCCCGACCTGCCGGAGAGCATGTTCGTCGTTCCCGACGTCCTCGTCCGCTTCGACCACGCTCGTGGCGTCGCCGAGATGCTGCTGGGGGATGCCGACTGGGCCGATGGGCCGCAGCCCGCCGTCCCGCGCGGCACGGGAGCGCCGGGAGCCCTGGAACGCTCTCCTGCACGGGAGCTGCACCTGCGCCGCGTCGAGCGCGCGAAGGAGCACATCCGCGAGGGCGACGTCTTCCAGGTCGTCGTCGCGCAGCGCGCCGTCCGCCCCACGTCCGCGTCGCCGGCCGAGCTCTACCGCGCGCTGCGGCGCGTCAACCCGTCGCCGTATCTCTTCCTGCTCGAGCTCGACGACCTCGCGCTCGTCGGCAGCTCGCCGGAGACGGTCGTGAAGTGCGAGGGCTCGCGCGCGACGCTCAACCCGATCGCGGGGACGATCGCGCCCGGCGAGGGCGACGCCGAGGCACTCCTCTCGTCGGAGAAGGATCGGGCCGAGCACGTCATGCTCGTCGACCTCGGACGCAACGACCTGTCGCGCGTGTGCAAGCCGGGCTCGGTGCGCGTCGAGCGCTTCATGGAGCCGGAGCGCTACTCCCACGTGACGCATCTCGTCTCCGAGGTGGCGGGGGAATTGGGCGACGACGAGACGCCGTTCTCGCTCCTGCGCGCGTGCTTCCCCGCGGGGACGGTGTCAGGCGCGCCGAAGGTCCGCGCGATGCAGATCATCTCCGAGCTCGAGGGCTACCGCCGCGGCATCTACGCCGGTGCGGTCGGCTACGTCTTTCCGGCCGAGCGCGCGATGGATACCTGCATCGCGATTCGGACGCTCGTCTTCCGTGACGGCGTTTGCTACCTGCAGGCCGGCGGCGGCATCGTCGCCGACAGCGTGCCGGAGGACGAGCACCAGGAATGTCTGAACAAGCTCGCGGCACTCGAAGCTGCCATCGATCTGGCCGAACGATGATGCTCCTGATCGACAACTACGACTCGTTCACGTACAACCTCGCGCACCTGTTCGGCGCGCTCGGCGTCGAGGTGCAGGTGTTCCGCAACGACGAGATCGACGCGGACGAGGCGGAGCGCCTCGCGCCCGACTTCCTCGTCGTCTCCCCCGGCCCCGGCCGCCCCGCAGGCGCGGGCGCGTCGGAGGAGATCGTGCGCCGGCTGGGCCAGACGACGCCGACGCTCGGCGTGTGCCTCGGCCACCAGGCGATCGTCGAGGTCTTCGGCGGCGAGGTCGGATACGCGCGCGAGCTCCTGCACGGGAAGGCGAGCCCCGTACAGCACGAGGGCGGCGGCCTCTTCAGCGGGCTGCCGCGGCCGTTCGACGCCGGCCGCTATCACTCG
>DASXLN010000281.1:0-3892 GCA_036496165.1 Gaiellaceae bacterium
CATCACCAACGCCGGCACCGACATCACCGCCTGCGTGACGATCACGGCGAGAACCGGGGACGACGAGATCTCGAACATCATCGTCCCGAACGGGACGCCCGGCTACGAGATCTCGGCGCCGATGCACAAGCTCGGCTGGCATGCGTCCGACACCCGCGAGCTCTCGTTCCACGACTGCGCCGTACCGGAGGGGAACCTCCTCGGCGAGCGCGGCAAGGGCTTCCGTCAGTTCCTCGACATCCTCGACGGCGGGCGCATCTCGGTCGCAGCGATGGGCGTCGGTCTCGCGCAGGGCGCGTACGACCTCGCGCTCGCGTATGCGAAGGAGCGGCACCAGTTCGGCAAGCCGATCGCCGAGTTCCAGGCGATCCAGTTCCAGCTCGCCGACATGGCGACGGAGATCGACGCGGGACGCCAGCTCGTCCACCGCGCCGCCTGGCTGAAGGACACCGGCAAGCCGTTCGCGCTCGAGGCGGCGCAGGCGAAGCTCTACACCGGCCTCCTGTCGAACCGCGCCGTCAACGCGTCGCTCCAGATCCACGGCGGCTACGGATTCATGGACGAGTTCGCCATCTCGCGCCTGTACCGTGACCAGAAGATCCTCGAGATCGGGGAAGGCACGAACGAGGTGCAGAGGATGGTGATCGCGCGGCTGTTGGGGCTCTAGCCCAGCCGCGCAGCAGTCGATCGTGAGGGCATGCCGTTCTTCCGTATCCAAGTGAGGACGTCTCCGACCATGGCGGATCCCGAGACGCTCGCACGCATCACCGATGTGCTTGCCGGCAGCTCCCTCGAGAACACAGAGGTCACGCGTGATGAGCGCGGGTTCGGGGAGATCGCGTTCGACTTCGAAGCCGACACCTACGAGGACGCAGTCGAGCTCGGCCACCGGGCTCTCTGGCGAGCCGTCGTCGACGAGGGCGGGATCAAGTTCTCGTTCTTCCACTCGCCGTGGGACGCCAGGACTCGGGAGCGAGCCACCCGCGTCTCGAGCGAGAGCATCCGGTATCACGCCCGGAAGATCGTGAAGCAACGCGCAGATCCGCTCGCGGAACTCGACCACATCACCTTCGTCGCGCGAATGACCGTGCCGCCGTATACGCCCTACCGATGGCCGGAAACCCCGATCTGGCCGCTCTACCGGCGGTTCCACGCGATTGCCGCCCGCTGGGAGCAGGCGAACGCAGGCGGCGAATGCCCTCCCGAGCTCCGTCAGGCACTGGCGGCCGAGGTTCTGGCCGAAGCCCAGCGCTTGCTGGCGGATCAGCCTTGATACCACCCCAGGCAGAATCGTCGGCGTGATCCCAGTCGTCCTAGCCGTTGTCGCGGTACTTCTCTTCGCGCAGGGCGTCGTGCGGCTGCGGCGTCGCGGGCGCGCCGACCTCGCCGGCTGGGACCGCGTCGCCCTGTTCGCGCTCGGGCTCGGGGCGACGGTGTTCGTGCTCGTCGGGCGCATGGACGAGTGGGCGGACACGCACCTCGCCGTGCACATGGCGCAGCACGTCGTCATCGGCGACGCCGCGATCGCGCTGATGATCTTCGCGGTGCGCGGGCCGCTCCTCGTCTTCCTGCTGCCTGCACCCGTCCTCGTGCGCGTCGCGAGGGCGCGCTCGTTCTTCTCGCTGCTCCTGCGGCCGCGCGTCGCGTTCGGGCTGTGGGCCGCGAACCTCGCCGTCTGGCACGTGCCCTATCTCTACGACGCGGCGTTGCGTCACCAGGATCTGCACGACTTCGAGCACGCCTGCTGGGTTGTCGCCGGCCTGCTCGTGTGGACGCTGCTGATCGATCCGGGCTCGCACCGGCGGCTGACCGTCGGCCGGCGGATCGCACTGGCGGCGTCGATGTTCGCGTGCGGCCAGATCCTCGGCGACGTGCTCGTGTTCAGCTTCCATCCGATCTACCCGGCGTATCCGGGCCGGACCGACCAGCAGCTCGCCGGCGTCGTGATGATGGCGGAGCAGCTCTTGACGCTCGGCGTGCTCGCGTTCGCGCTCCTCAGGCCGAGGATGCGCGCGACGCGGCTCGTCGTGGCATGAGCCCGACCGACTTCTCGTTCGAGCCGTTCTATCTCGTCGTCGCGGCGGTGCTGGCGCTCGCGTACGGGCGCGCGCGGCCGGCCGGGCGGTGGCGCATCGCATCGTTTGTGGTCGGGCTGTTCCTCCTCGCAGCGCCGCTCAACTCGCCGATGGAGACGATCGCGGCGACGCGGCTGCTGCTCATCCACTTGCTGCAGAACGCGCTCATCGCCGACATCGCGCCACTGCTGATCCTGCTCGGACTGACTCCGGCGATGAAGGCATGGGTCGCGCGGCACGGCGGCGACCGCGTGCGCGCGCGGTGGGCCATCGTCGTGTGGCTCGTCGCGTGGTACGGGACGCACCTCGCGGGCTTCTACGACTGGGCGCTCCGCACAGGCTGGGGGCTGAACATCGAGCACGGCCTCTTGATCGCCGGCGGGTTCCTCTTCTGGTGGCCGATCGTGTCGGGGCGACTGCCCGCGCCCCTGGCACTCGCGTATCTCGGCGCGGCGTTCGTCGCGTCGTCGTTCCTCGGCCTCGCGTTCATCTTCTCGAGCCATCCGTTCTATTCGTTCTACGAGCACGCGCCGCGCTTATGGGGCTTCTCGCCGACGCGTGATCAGAATCTCGGCGGCATCGCGATGAACGGCGAGCAGACGCTCGTCTTCCTCGTCGCGATCGGGTATTACGTGTCGCGGTTGCTCAGCGAGGAGGCGGGATGAACGTACGGACGGGCGGATGTCTCTGCGGTGCGGTCCGGTACAGCGTCCGCGGCGACCCCGTGTACATCCGGCGTTGTCACTGCGCGAGCTGCAGAAACGAATCCGGCAGCGCGTTCACGGTGTACGCGAAGTGGCCCGTCGAGGGGTTCGAGATCAGCGGCGAGATCGCGAGCTATGACGGTCGCGGCTTCTGTCCGCGCTGCGGGTCGCGGCTCATCGACACAGCAGACCCCGATGCAACGCTCATCGAGATTCGGCTCGGAAGTCTGGACGACGCGCCGTTCGAGCTGAAGCCCGAGGCCGAGGCGTGGGTGAAGCGGCGCGAGAGCTGGATCCCGCCCGTCGAGGGCGCAGCGCAGCACGAGGAGGACTAGCCGTGATCAGCAGCCGGTCGCGCTCTCTTGGCGCGTCAGGCCGGCCGCGATCGGCGCGACGAGAGCCCGATAGCTTGCGGCCGTAGAGCTCGTCGCGAGCAGCCTGACACTCGTCGGGGGCACGAAGAAGACCGCCGGCCAGCCGGCGTATGCATCGCCTCCCGGACGCCCGATCGGAAGGAAGCCTTTGCTGCCCCGCGTGGCGAGCGTCCACGACCGGACGATGCTGCCGATGTAGTGGGCGCGTCCGAAGACGGTGAACTCGGAGTAGAGGCGAGCCCCGTGGTCGGACGTCCGCGCACAGGCTCCCGTGCCCACGCAGATCGCCTGCCGCACGTGGAATGCCCAACCCTCTGCGGTCGGAAGGACATAGTCGTGCTGCAGCACTCGCTCGCACCGACCAACGCTCCAGAACTTCGGCGGCGCCGGCGGCGGCCGCTTCGCAGCGACCGCGACTCCGGCCATCACCAAGGCGACGAGCGCCACCGCAACGAGCCGCCTCATCGCGCCGTCGCCCACGTTCGACCGCCGTCGGTGCTTCTGAGCAGCCGGGAACCGTCACCGTTCTGGGACAGGCCTGCGACGTAGATCGTGTCCGGGCGCGCGAGGTCGACTCCGACGGTGGTCATGTAGAGCCACCCGGGGCTGATCGAGGCCCAGTCTCTTCCACCGTCGTTCGTCTTGTAGATACCGCCCTGAAGGAGGGCCGCGTAGACGGTTCCAGGCCGATGTGGGTCGACGGCGAGCTTCGTGACGCCGCCCATGCAGTGACAGCCTC
>DASXLN010000282.1:0-5706 GCA_036496165.1 Gaiellaceae bacterium
GCGCGCCGGGGGATTCGCCGCGAGGAGACGCCCCGCGGCGAGCCGATCGAGATCGAGGAGCTCCGCATCGATCCTCGCGAGGTGCAGGCGTACATCGACGGCTCGAGCGCCGAGCTGACGCCCACCGAGTTCCGTCTGCTCTACCAGCTCGCCCTCGAGCACGGCCGGGTCGCCACACGGGACGAGCTGCTCCAGAAGCTCTGGGGGCGGCGCGAGTCGCACCGCGACCGGACGGTCGACGTCTTCGTCCGCAGGCTGCGGGAGAAGATCGACCAGCGGGCGTCACGCCATACCTTCATTCAGACGCGGTACGGGGTCGGTTACAAGCTCGAAGCCGTCCCCAAGTAGACACAAAAGCGTCACCACAGAGACTCCCACAGCGGGTCGCTTCGGCCGCACCATCCGCGCCATGCGGTTCGTCGTCATCGCGCACCGGCGCACGGACACGAACGAGGCTCTCGCCGCCGCCGCCGAGACGGTGGGGGTGGTCGCAGCCGTGCGCCCACCGCGGGAAGCGCTCCGGCTGCTCGAGCCGGGAGACGTCGCGCTGGGGCGGCTCGACGTACGCGACGGCCTCGACGGGATGGAGAGCGGGTCGGTCGAGCTCGAACGGCTCGTGGCCGAGGGCGTCGAAGTCCTGAATCGTCCCTCTGCGCTCGTCGCCTCCCACGACAAGCTCCTGACGGCGCGCGCGCTCCGGCTTGCCGGTCTCCCGCACCCGCACACGTGGCTCATCGCCGAGGGAATGCCGACGCCCGCGCCCGAGCTTCCGCTCGTGCTCAAGCCCCGCTTCGGCAGCTGGGGGCGCGACGTCGTCCTCTGCCGAACGGCGGCCGACCTGGACGCGGCGCTCGAGCGCATCGCGCTCCGGCCGTGGTTCCGCGAGCAGGGGGTGCTCGCGCAGGAGCTCGTCCAGCCGCTCGGCTGGGATCTTCGCGTCGTCGTCGCCGGCGGCCGCGTCGTCGGCGCTGCGCGCCGGATCGCCGCGCCGGGGGAATGGCGCACGAACGTCGCGCTCGGCGGGCACAGCGAGCCGGCGGCTCCACCACCGGTCGCGCGAACGCTCGCGCTCGCGGCGGCAGCCGCAGTCCGAGGCGACCTCGTCGGCGTCGACCTCCTGCCGACGCGCACGGGATTCGTCGTCTCCGAGATCAACGGCGCGGTCGACTTCCGGCCGACGTACGCGCTCGACGACGAAGATGTGTACGTCGAAGCTGTGCTCGAGCTGCTCCGCGCGGCGCGCGACCGGCGCGCGACCGCTTTGCTTCCTGCCTAGTCCTCCAGAGCAGTCGGCCGCAGGCCGGTCACGACGCCGCGGCGACCGTCCTGCTCGAAGACGACGTCGACGTTCTCGTGCGCCCGGTACGTCCCGGCGATCCCCAGCCACATCGACAACCAGCGCCAGAACCCGAGCTTGCCCTCCTGGGCGACGGGACGCGGGAAGACGAGCGAACGTCCGACCACCTCGTAATCGACGCCACGAGCCTGGCGGACACCGTTCACGAACACCTCGAAGGTGTCCGGCACCTGCGGCGGCAGGTCGACGCGCGTGCGCTCCGACACCTCCATAGAATGCATGCAGGTTGCGCCGGAAGCTGACGTTCTTCGCGATCGCCGCTGTTGCCGCGCTGCAGGCGGCCGGCGTTGCCACAGCCACGAACGGCGGCTTCACGCCCGTTGCGCCGCATTCGCCGAACGCGCATCACACGATCACCGCCTACTGGGTGATCCTCGCATTCACCGGCGCGATCTTCGTGCTCGTCGAGGGACTGCTCGTCGCCTTCATCGTGAAGTACCGGCGGCGCGGCTCCCGCTCGCGCACCGACGAGGGCGCGCAGGTGCACGGCCACACGCGGCTTGAGCTCATCTGGACGGTGATCCCCGTGATCATCCTCTGCGTCATCGGCGTCGTCGTCTTCGTCGAGCTGCCGGGAATCAGCAACGCGCCGGCCGCATCCGACCCGCTGCGCGTCACCGTCGAGGGGCATCAGTACTACTGGCAGTTCGACTATCCGAATGGTGCGCGGACGATCAACGACCTCTACGTTCCCGTCGGCCGCGTCGTCGACCTGAAAGTCGTGTCGGCCGACGTCGTCCACAGCTGGTGGATCCCCGCGCTCGGCGGAAAGCTCCAGGCGCTGCCGGGGATCACGAACCACACGTGGTTCCAGGCGGACAAGGCCGGGACGTACGTGGGGCAGTGCGCCGAGCTCTGCGGCCTCTACCACGCGTCGATGGCCGCGCGCGTGATCGCGACCTCGGATGCGCAGTACAGGATGGCGGTCTCGCAGACCTCCTCTGCAAACCTCGGCAAGGCCGAGTTCACCGGCGTCTGCGCGACGTGCCACGGAATGTCCGGCCAGGGCGGCTACGGCCCGAACCTGTCGAACAACCCGCTGCTCACGCAGACGTCGGGGCTGCTCTCCATCGTGCAGAACGGGCGCGGACGGATGCCGGCCGTGGGGAACACGTGGACGCAGGCGCAGCTGCACGCGCTCGCGGACTACGTCAAGAAGAGCGTCTTCAAGGGAGCCTCGAGTGGCGGTTAGCGCCGAGACCGCCTACCCGGTGTCGTGGAAGGACGGCCGCGTCGCGAGCTGGCTCGTCACGCTCGACCACAAACGCATCGGGATCATGTACATCGGCTTCTCGCTGTTCTTCTTCGTGCTCGGCGGGATCCTCGCCGTGCTCATGCGCGCTCAGCTCGCAACGCCGAACGAGTCGGTGCTGACGAAGAACTCGTACAACGAAGTGCTGACGATGCACGGCACGACGATGATCTTCCTCGTCGTCGTCCCGATCATGGCCGGGTTCGGCAACTTCCTCGTGCCGCTGATGATCGGCGCGCGCGACATGGCGTTCCCGCGCCTGAACGCGCTCTCGCTGTGGCTGTTCGTGCTCGGCGGCATCGTGCTCTGGTCGAGCTGGTTCGCGACGGGCGGCACGGCGAAGTCCGGCTGGTGGTCGTACCCGACGCTCTCCGAGCTCCAGTTCAGCCCCGGCCACGGGCAGGACTACTGGATCCTCAGCATCCACATCCTCACGCTGTCGTCGCTCGCGGGCGCGATCAACTTCATCGTCACGATCGTGAACATGCGCACGCGCGGAATGACGTGGATGCGCATGCCGCTGTTCGTGTGGGCGATGCTGACGTACGGCATCCTGCTGATGCTCGCACTGCCGACGCTGTCGGCGGCGGTGACGATGCTGCTGCTCGACCGCCGCGGGTACACGCACTTCTTCATCCCGTCGCAGGGCGGAAACGTCCTGCTGTACCAGCACATGTTCTGGTTCTTCGGGCACCCCGAGGTGTACATCATGGTGCTGCCCGCATTCGGGATGATCTCGGAGATCCTGCCCGTGTTCTCGCGCAAGCCGATCTTCGGCTACAAGGCGGTGGCGTTCTCGACGATCGGCATCGCGTTCTTCTCGATGCTCGTGTGGGCGCACCACATGTTCACGACGGGCCTCGGCACCGGCCTCGACAGCTTCTTCATGATCTCGTCGATGGTGATCGCGGTGCCGACCGGCATCAAGATCTTCAACTGGCTGGCGACGACGTGGCGCGGCAACCTCATCCTCGACACGCCGATGCTCTTCGCCCTCGGCTTCCTCGCCCTGTTCACGATGGGCGGCCTGTCGGGCATCTTCCTCGCCGCGTTCCCGGTCGACTGGCAGCTGAACGACTCGTACTACGTCGTCGCGCACTTCCACTACGTCGCGTTCGGCGGGATCGTGTTCGCCCTCTTCGCCGGCCTCCACTACTGGTGGCCGAAGATGTTCGGCCGGCTGCTCGACGAGCGGCTCGGGAAGCTCTCGTTCTGGCTCATGTTCGTCGGGTTCAACCTGACGTTCCTGCCGCAGCACATGCTCGGGCTGCTCGGGATGCCACGCCGCGTCTTCACGTACCACCACGGCGGCCTGTGGGAGATCTACAACCTGCTGTCGACGGTCGGCTCCGGCATCCTCACGCTGTCGATCGCCGTCTTCGTCGTCAACGTGTGGCAGACGCACGTACTGCGCAAGGGCGTTCGCGCCGGCAACGATCCATGGGTCGCCGACACGCTCGAGTGGTACGCGACGTCGCCGCCGCCGCCGGAGAACTTCGACGACGTCCCGTACGTCACGAGCGCGCGGCCGCTGCGCGACCTGCGGCTGCGGCTCGCGGCGGAGGAAGCGTGACCGGCGTCTCTCCCGGCCCGTGGCTGCGCACGTGCGCGCTCCTCGCTGCCGCCGGGGCCGTCCTCGCCGCGGTTTCGGGCGAGGCGCACCTCGGCGAGGCGCACCGGACGATCGCCGCGCTCGCCGCGCCGCCGCTCGCCGCGCTCCTCGTGTCGGCCTGGCTGGCACACCGACGCCTCGTGCCCGCCGTCGTCGCGTCCGCCGCGCTGTTCGCGGCCGCCGCCGCCTTCCCGGGGCGGGCGACTCACACGGTGTTCGCGGCGCTCGCGCTCGCCGCGATCCTCGTCGTCGGCGTCCAGAGCCTCGCGGGCGAGCGGACGGCGTGGGGCGCCTGGCGCGACTACGTGGCGCTGACGAAGCCGCGCATCATGAGCCTGCTGCTCGTCACCGGCGTCTGCGGGATGATCGCCGGCGCACGTGGCTGGCCCGGGACGCAGACGGCGCTCGCGACGACGATCGGCCTCGCACTCGCGTGCGGCGGTGCGAGCGCGCTCAATCACGTGCTCGACCGCGACATCGACCCGCTCATGGGCCCGCGCACGAAGCAGCGCCCGGTCGCCTCGGGACGCGTGCCCGCGAGCCGTGCGCTCGAGTTCGGGCTCGCGCTGTCGGCGGTGTCGTTCGTCCTGCTCGCGAGCGCAGTCAGCCTCCTGACCGCCGCGCTCGCGCTCGCGGGCAATCTCTTCTACGTCCTCGTGTACACGCGGTGGCTGAAGCGGACGACGCCGCAGAACATCGTCATCGGCGGTGCGGCAGGCGCCGTCCCGCCGCTCGTGGGCTGGTCGGCCGCAACCGGCCATCTCGGCATCGCCGCCTGGATCCTCTTCACGATCGTCTTCGTCTGGACGCCGCCGCACTTCTGGGCACTCGCCCTCCTCATCAAGGAGCGGTACGCCGACGCGAAGGTGCAGATGCTGCCCGTCGTGCGCGGCGAGCGTGAGACCGCGCGGCAAATCGTCCTCTATTCGGTCGCACTGCTCGGGGTGACGCTGCTGCCGTGGGCGGCCGGCGGGGCCGGCCCGGTCTACGTCGTCGCGGCGCTCGCGCTCGGCGGCGTCTTCGTCTGGCTCGCGGAGCGCCTGCGCCGCGAAACGACGCCGCGCCGAGCCGCGCTCCTCTTCCACTACTCCCTCCTGTACCTCGCGCTCCTGTTCGCGGCGCTCGCCCTCGACCTAGCCCTGTGATGGACGACGAGCTCACCCGCCGGAACCTCCGCCTGGGATGGGCGCTCTTCGGGCTCTTCTGGCTCCTCTTCGGCGGGAGCTTCGGCGTGGCGTACCTCTACCTCCACTTTTCCTAAAGCCCCGGGCTCCTCCAGCCGATTGGCTGGGGGATGGCCCGTGTCCGCGCCCTTGGGGTGGCCCTCGCCGCCGCCTTCTTCGTCGCTGTTATCGCCTCGTCCGCGGGGGCCGTCCCGCTGCCGCGGCCGATGAGCGACCACGTGATCACGACGACGCACTTCATCGTCCACTACTACACCGACCCCACGACGTCCGACTACACCACCGAGACCCGCGCGGGCGA
>DASXLN010000283.1:0-3764 GCA_036496165.1 Gaiellaceae bacterium
ACCTTCGGTGAGCCGTCATCGATCGCTTCCAGAACCTCGACGTCACCGACCTCCGCAGCCGCATGGACGTGCGGCGCGACGGTGAGGAGCTTCGGTGCGCCGTGCAGCCGCGCGTCCTCGAGCAGCGATCCGCCCCAGCGCACCCGCGTAACCGTGTCGCTGTCGACCGCGATCACGTTCGCTGCGAACGGCTGATCCAGCAATGCGCCGACGTGCGCCAGCAGCTCGTTGCCGCGATCGGAGCCGGCGGCGACGATCGCCTCCGCCTCCTGCGCCGCGAGCACCTTCGCCCACGCGGCCGGCTGGTAGTCGCCGGCGAACGCCACCGCGCGCACCTCGCCCATCCCGCGGGCGAAGCCGACAGCCTGCGCCGAGAGGTCGTCGTCCTCGACGAAGCAGAGGATCACGCGACTCCCAGCTGCTGCATCACCGCGACGATCTCTGCCGGCCCCTCGAGGATCTCCGCCTGCTTGCCCTGCCCCTCGGGCACGACGAGCCGCAGCTTCTCGAGCTTCTGTTCCGGCCACGCCGGCTCGACGACGGCGAGCGGCTTCGACTTCGCGCGCAGCCGTCCCGGCACCGACGGATACCGCGGCAGGTTCAACCCCTCGAGCACGGTCAGCACCGCCGGCAGCGGCGCCTCGTACACGTCGCGCGCGCCGCCGACGTCGCGCTCGCACCGGACGCGCCCCTCCTGCACCTCGATCTTCTTCAGGCCGGTGACGACCGGCAGCCCGAGCGCGTGCGCGACGCGGATCCCGACCTGGAACCCCGCCGCGTCGGCCGACTCGTTGCCGAACAGGATGAGGTCGAAGCCCTCGTCGCGAATCGCGTCGACGATCGCTGCTGCCGTCGACTGCGCGTCCCACTCCTCGTTCGTCTTCAGCAGGATGCCGCGGTCGGCGCCGATCGCCATGCAGTCGCGCAGCTGCTCCTCCGCCTCGGCCGGACCGAGCGTGAGGACGACGACTTCGCCGCCGATGCGCACTGCCTCCTCGACCGCGCACTCCTCGTGCGGCGAGATCGTGAATCCGAGGTGCTTCGTCTCGAGCGCCTGCCCGTCGGCGGTGAGCACCATCTTCCCGCCCGTCATCGGGACGCGCTTCACACAACAGAGGATCTTCACGAGCGGATGCGCTCGTTGTCGGGATCGAACGGCGCGCGCGACCCCACCACCTCGAGGGTGACAGGATACAGCTGCTCCATGTACTGCACCTGGAGATCTTCGCGCGCGTCCGGAGGCAGGTACGACATGAGGACGTACTTGCCGAGCGACGGCCCCATCCCCGCCGAGGTGACATATGAGCGGCGGCCCTTCGCGTCGGTGATCGGCGAGCCGTCCGCGCGCACGACCGGCTCGCGCCCGAGCGGGAAGCGCTCGTTCCCCGTCATCGTCAGGGTGCACAGCGTCGCCGCGGGCTCGCGCTCGCGCTGCGCGACGTGCGCCGCCTTGCCGACGAAGTCCTCGTCCTTCACCTTCCACCACGCCATGTCGGCCTCGACGACGTCGTAGTCCTGGTCGAGCTCCGCGCCGAACGCGCGGTAGGCCTTCTCGAGCCGGCCGGTCGTGCCGTACACGCCGATGCCGGCGGGGACGACGCCATGCGGCCGGCCCGCCTCCCACACCGCGTCCCACAGCTCGAGCCCGCGCTCCATCGGCGCGTACAGCTCCCAGCCGAGGTCGCCGACGTACGAGATGCGCGACGCGATGACGCCGTTGTCGAGCTCCTGCCACGTCGAGAACGGAAATGCCTCGTTCGAGACGTCCGTCCCCGTGATCGAGCCGAGGATGTCGCGCGCGCGCGGCCCCCACACGCCGACGGTGCAGACGGTGGACGTGTGGTCCTCGATGCGCGTGCCGTCGGGGCAGTGGTCGCGGAACCACTTCATGTCCGCCATCCCGTGCGCGCCGCCGGTGACGACGCGGAAGCGGTCGTCCTCCATCTTCATGATCGTCAGGTCGGACTTGAAGCCGCCGCGCGGGGCCAGGACCGGCGTGTAGACGACGCGGCCGTTCGCCACGTTCATCTGCCGCGCGGCCACCTTCTGCACCGCGTCGAGCGCGTTCGGGCCGACGACGTCGAAGACGCAGAACGCGGTCAGGTCGAACATCGCCGCGCGGTCGCGCATCGCCAGATGCTCGGCGTTGATGATCGGCGACCACCAGCGCGCCTCCCATTCGTGCGTGCGCGGCTTGACGCCGTACTCGTCGACGAGCGATGCGTTCGACGCGTACCAGTGCGGCCGCTCCCACGCCGCCGCCTCGTAGAAGACGGCGCCGAGCTCCTGCTCGCGCTCGTAGAACGGCGAGACGCGCACGACGCGGTTCGATTCCCACTGCTCGGTCGGATGGACGATCCCGTACGTCTTGTTGAAGCCCTCCGCCGTGCGCCCCTTGATGTGCTCGGGCGTGCGCTGCTCGGGATAGAAGCGCGCGACGTCGGACGACTGCAGGTCGATCTCCGGCTCACCGTGCACCATCCACTCGGCCATCGACTTGCCGACGCCGGGGCCTTCTTTCACCCAGACGGCGGCGGCCGACCAGAGTCCCTTGACCTCGGGCGTCTCGCCGAGCAGCGGCAGCCCGTCCGGCGTGAGCGAGAGCAGGCCGTTGATTGCGTACTTGATGCCGACCGACTCGTCGCCGAGCACCTCGGGCACGAGCTGGAGTGCGTGCTCGAGCTGGAGCTCGAAGTCCTCCTGCGTGAACGGCAGCTCCGTCGGGGTCAGCGCCGACTCCTCGATCGAGGGGATGTCGTCGGGCTCGTGGAGGATCGGCCGGTGCGCGTACGAGCCGACCTCGAGGCCCTGCCCGTCCTGCCGCTCGTACATGTTCGTGTCCATGTCGCGGACGATCGGGTAGTCGACCGCGGTCTTCGACGTCAGGAAGCGCGGCACCGGGCCGACGTCGATCATCTGGTGCACCGCCGGCGTCAGCGGGATGGACGCGCCCGCCATCCGCGCGATCCGCGGCGACCAGACGCCGCACGCGATCACGACCGTGTCCGCGTCGAAGTCGCCGCGCGTCGTGCGTACCCGCCGCACGCGGCCGTCCTCGACGTCGATCCCCGTCACCTCGGTGTTCGCGAAGACCTGCGCGCCGAGCGCCTGCGCGTTCTCGCGCATGATCGTTCCGAAGCGGAGCGAGTCGACGACCG
Source organism: Gaiellaceae bacterium (assembly GCA_036496165.1). Lineage (GTDB taxonomy): Bacteria > Actinomycetota > Thermoleophilia > Gaiellales > Gaiellaceae > Palsa-739. Next base: position 3,159 of record DASXLN010000283.1, read on the forward strand.
CGACCGACGGCGTGTAGAAGCCGCCGATGAGGATCGACTCGTCGACGAACGGGACGAGCTCCTTGATCTCCGCAGGCGTGACGAGGCGGCAGTCTTCGATGCCCCAGGACTTCGCCGAGCTCATCCGGCGGCGGAGCTCCTCCATCCGCTCCTCGGTGCGCGCGACCTCGATGCCGCCACACTCGTGCAGCGTCCCGGCGTCGCGGTACTGACGCATCGACTCGAGCGTGAGCTGCGTCATTTCCTTCGAGTGGTCGACCGGGAAGATGAAGTTCGACGCGTGCCCGGTCGAGCCGCCCGGGTTCGGGAATGGTCCCTTGTCGAGCTGGATGAGATCGGTGACGCCGAGCTCCGCGAGCCAGCCCGTGACGCTGTTCCCGACGATCCCGCCGCCGATGACGACCGTCGTCATACGGCGACGAGGACGCGGTGCATCGCGGCCTCGAAGTCCTGGACATGCGCGCGCATGCGATCCGCCGCCTTGTCTGCGTTGCCGAGCGCGATGTCGTTCAACAGGGCGCGATGCGTCTCGACCGCCTCCTCGAGCGCCTCGTTTCTGTCGAGCGCGATCATCCAGATGCGGTGCGCGAGCACGTAGTACTCGCC
>DASXLN010000284.1:0-16749 GCA_036496165.1 Gaiellaceae bacterium
GCCCGGTACTCGTCGGGCATCCAGTCGCCGACCTCGACCTGGCCGCCGGCCTGGACGTCCTCGAGAAAGGCCTGCTCATCGCGCATTCGACACCGCCTTCCGAACGATCGTTAGCCTCCAAGTCTAGATGAGCGCCCGCCGATCGGAGCTGACCCGCGCAGCCGCCCGGCTCTTCGCCGAGAAGGGCTACCACGGCACGTCGGTCGGCGACCTCGCCAAGGCGCTCGGCGTCCAGAAGGGGTCGCTGTACGCACATATCGAGTCGAAGGCCGACCTTCTCTGGGAGGTCGCGAGCGAGGGCGCGGCCGCGTTCCACGCCGCGCTCGACTCGGTCCCCGAGGACGCGGCGCCGGTCGACCGGATCCGGGACGCGCTCCGCGCACACCTGCGCGTCGTCGCGGAGCAGCTCGACGTCGCGACGGTCTTCGTCCGCGAGTGGCGCTATCTCGAGGGCGAGCGCCGCGACGCGTTCGTCGCCGAGCGGCGGCGGTACGAGGAGCGCTTCCGCGCGCTCTTCCGCGAGGGCCGGGAGCTCGGCCAGCTGCGCACCGACCTCGACGACGGCACCGCCGCCCTGCTTGCGCTCTCGGCCGCCAACTGGGCGTACACCTGGCTGCGACCCGGCTCGGACACGGACGCGCTCGCCGACCGCTTCACGGCGCTGCTCGTCGACGGCATGCGGGGTTACGCAACCCGGTAACCGGGAAGAAGCCCGGCGAGATGCGCTTCGCGCTCGTCGCCGTGGCAGCACTGGCCCTCGCCGCTCCCGCGCTCGCCGACCAGGCGCCGCAGGGACAGGCACTGTCGCCGCCGGTCGTCCCCGGGGCCGGGCTCTCGGGCGTCGCAGGCGTCCGCGCGGCGCGCTTCCGGGTCGTCCAGGCCTTCGGGACCACGACGGCCGGCGTGTTCCGCGTCGACTTCGCCGCCGGCCCGGGGAACAAGATCGTGCTGCACCGCGGATCGACGCCGGTCTTCCGTGCCGTGCGCTTCACGTCGATGCGCTGGGCGGCGAAATCGGTGCTCATGCAGGGCATCGGCGTCGCGAACGGCGTCCGCGTGCGCTTCACCGCGCTCGCCGTCGACGGTGGCTCGCGCGACGTCTTCAAGATCACGTGGCAGCATCGCGCCGCGCTCGGGGGCGTGCTCTCGAGTGGGGCCGTCGTGATTCACTGACGGCCTGAACAAGGTCACGCTGATCGTCAACCCGTTCGCCTCGCATGTGACGCAGGAGAAGCTCGCGCAGGTGCAGGCGGAGCTTCAGCACGTCGTCACCGAGTTGAACGTCGTCCTGACGGAGCGGCCCGGCCACGCGACCGAGCTCGCGAGCGCGGCCATCGACGGCGGCTTCGAGGCGATCGTCGTGTACTCCGGTGACGGCGGCTTCAACGAGGCGCTGAACGGACTGACACAAGACGTTCCCATCGGCTTCCTGCCCGGCGGCGGGACGAGCGTCCTCTCGCGGGCGCTCGGCCTCCCGCACGATCCCGTCGCCGCTGCGAGGCGCCTCGCCGAATCGGTGCAAGCGAAACGCATGCGTCGCATCACTGTCGGGCGCGTCAACGGCCGCCGCTTTGCATTCGCGGCGGGTGTCGGTCTCGACGCCGAGGCCGTTCGCCGCGTCGACCGCATGGGGAGAACCACGGAGGGCAAGCGTCCCGGAGATCTCGCGTTTGCACGCGCCGTGGTCAGCGAGTTGGCTGCACACACCGGCCACATGGAGCCGGCGGTGGAGGTGAAGGGCTTCGGCCGGGCGGCCTTCGCGTTCGTCGCGAACGGCAGCCCGTACACGTACCTGAAGCGGCTGCCGCTCCCCATCGTTCCCGGCGCGCATTTCGAGGAGGGGCTCGACCTCATCGCACCGATCCGCGTCCGCCGGCGCTCGCTCCTCCCGTTCGCGCTCTCCATCCTGTCCGGCCGCTCGCGCGGGCGTCGCAACACGCTGTACGGCCACGACCTCGACCGCGTCGAGATCGTCTGCGACCGACCGACGGCGCTCCAGGCCGACGGCGAGGATCTCGGCGACGTCGAGGAAGCGATCTTCGAGGCGGAGCGCGGGGCCGTCTCGGTCTTCGTCTAGTTACGCTTCTCGCGTGGCCCTGGTGGCACAGCGGAGCGTGCTCGACGAGGAGCGCGAGGTCGACGGCCTCGGCGAGCAGGAGCTGCTCGACCTCTACCGCTCGATGGTGCTGCTGCGGACGTACGACGAGCGCTCGCTCGTGTACCACCGGCAGGGCCGAATCGGCACGTACGCGATCTTCTGGAACCACGAGGCGATGCAGGCCGGCTCCGTGTTCGCGCTGTCGGACGAGGACTGGATCTTCCCGAGCTACCGTGAGTCGGCGATCGGCCTCCTGCGCGGTATGCCGCCGTCGACGGTGCTGCACTGGTGGCGGGGCCATCCGGCCGGCTGGTGGAATCCCGCCGACTACAACGTCGCGTCGATCTGCGTTCCGATCGCGACGCACGTCCCGCATGCGGCCGGCCTCGCGTGGGGGAAGAAGCTCAAAGGCGAGCGCGCGTGCGCGATCGCGTACTTCGGCGACGGCGCGACGAGTGAAGGCGCGTTCCACGAGGGCGCGAACTTCGCCGCCGTCATGCAGGCGCCGGCGATTCTCTTCTGCAACAACAACCAGTGGGCGATCTCGACGCCGATAACGGCGCAGACGCACGCGGAGACGCTCGCGGACAAGGCGGTCGGCTACGGCATGCCCGGCGTTCGCGTCGACGGCGGCGACGTCCTCGCCGTGTACGAGGCGACGCGGGAGGCGGTCGACCGCGCGCGCGCGGGCGACGGCCCGACGTTCATCGAGGCGGTGACGTATCGCGCGGCGCCGCACGCGACCGCGGACGACCCGCGTGCGTACATCGATCTCGCCCGCGTCGAGGAGGAGAAGAAGAACGAGTGCCTCGGCCGCTATGAGCGCTACCTGCGCAAGCTCGGCGTCCTCGGCGAGGAGCTCGAAGCGGAGATCAAGGCGGAGGCGGCGGACGCGATGCGGCTCGGCATCGCCGCCGCGGAGGCGGAGCCGGATCCCGACCCGGCGCTCGTGTTCGAGCACGCGTACGTCTTCCCGCCGCCGAACCTCCGCGAGGGCTGGATTACATGACGCTCCCGGCGACAGTTAGGGCGCCCCTGGCGGCCCGTCACCGGAATCGTCATGACTGAGCGGCTCCTCGTCGAGGCCGTGAACGACGCGCTCCACGTCGAGCTTGCGCGCGACGACTCGGTGATGGTCATCGGCGAGGACGTCGGGCGCTCGGGCGGTGTCTTCCGCGCGACTGCCGGCCTCCGTGAGCGGTTCGGCGAGAACCGATGCGTCGACACGCCGCTCGCCGAGGCGGGGATCCTCGGCACCGCCGTCGGGCTGTGCATGGCCGGCTGGCGTCCGGTGTGCGAGATGCAGTACGACGCGTTCTCGTATCCGTGCCTCGACCAGCTGATCACGCACGTCGGGCGCTACCACTGGCGGACGGGTGGGCAGATGGAGTTCCCGATCACCGTGCGCATGCCGTACGGCGGTGGCGTGCGCGCGCCCGAGCTGCACGACGACTCTCCCGAGACGTACTACGTGCACACGCCCGGCATCAAGGTCGCGATCCCGTCGACGCCGGCGGATGCGAAGGGATTGCTCGCCGCCGCGATTCGCGACCCCGATCCCGTCGTGATCTTCGAGCCGAAGCTCATCTACCGCACCGAGCGCGGCGAGGTCCCCGACGGCGACCACGTCGTCCCGCTCGGCAAGGCGCGCGTTGCGCGCGAAGGGACCGACGTCACGCTTGTCGCGTACGGCGCGATGGTGCCGCTGTGCGAGCGCACCGCCGACGAGCTCCACGGCGAGGCCTCGTGCGAGGTGCTCGACATCCGCTCGCTGCGACCGCTCGACGAGGACGCGCTGCTCGCGTCCGCGGCGAAGACGGGCCGCGTCGTCATCGTGCAGGAGGCACCGCGCACGGTCGGATTCGGCGCCGAGATCGCGGCGATCCTCGCGGAGAAGGCGATCCTCGACCTGCGCGGCCCGGTGATTCGCGTGACCGGCTTCGACGTCCCGTACCCGTACTGGAAGATCGAGGACGCGTACATGCCGTCGGTCGAGCGCATCTCTGCCGCGGTGCGGCGTGTCATCGAGTTCTGAACGCTTACGCATCTGGCTCGAGCCGGGCGAGTCCGGCTACTGGCTGCGCGACGCCGCGAGCGGCCAGGCGCTGTCGTACAAGGACCCGCGACTCCTCGTCGTGAAGCTGGCCGGCGTCTCGTACCGGTCCGAGGCGTTGCAGGACGACGCGTTCGCGCCGGGACGCCGCCTCGCGCTCGTCCCCGAGCCCGACAACAAGCACGATCCCGATGCAGTCGCGGTGTGGGACGCGGACCAGCGTCTGCAGGCCGGGTACGTGCCGGCGACGTTCGCGCCCGAACTCCGCGGCGACGAGCAGGCGGTGGCGCTGTGGGAGTTCAAGGACGACGAGGGGCGCCGCATCGGCCTGCGCGTCCTCATCGCGCAACCCGATGCATGGATCCAGGAGCCGCGCGAGTGAAGGGCTTCTTCTGCCTCGACTACGAGCCGGAGGCATCGGTCGTGCCCGGCGAGTCGGTCTCCTTCCACGCGCTCAATGCCGGCTGGCACTGGGACCCCGGCGACGAGTCGACGCGGCCGGAGGGCGGCGGACATGCGCTCGCCGGTCCGTTCGAGGTGCGCGGCGCGAGAGCAGGCCAAACGCTGGTGATCCGCGTCGACGAGGTGACGCCGCGTCCCTGGGGCGAGACGTTCGGCGACGGGCAGCGGTTCGAGTCGCGGCTCGACGGCGACGTCTGGCACATGGGCGCGCACACGATCCCGTCGGCGCCGTTCCTCGGCGTGATCGGGATGTCGCCGCCCGAGCCGGGAAAGCACTCGACGATCCCGCCGCGGCGTTGGGGCGGCAACATCGACTGCAAGCTCCTCGTCGCGGGAACGACCCTCTACCTGCCGATCCCCGTGGACGGCGCGCTCCTCATGGCGGGCGACTGTCACGGTGCGCAGGGCGACGGCGAAGTGTCGGGCACGGCGATCGAATGCCCGCTCGAGCGCGCGACGCTGACGCTGGACGTCGCCGATCTGGAGCTCCGTTCGCCGATCGCGCGCACTACGGACGCATGGCTCGCGTTCGGCTTCGACGAGGATCTCGATGCCGCCGCTGCACAGGCGACCGAGACGATGCTCGACCTGATGGAACGCGAGCTCGCGATCTCGCGGAAGGAGGCGCTCGCACTCGCGAGCGTCTCGGTCGACCTGCACGTGACGCAGCTCGTCAACGTCGCCAAGGGCGTCCACGCAATACTCCGCGCGTGAGGTACGAGTTCAAACTCCCCGACCTCGGCGAGGGGCTGACCGAGGGCGAGGTCGCGCGCTGGCTCGTGTCCGAGGGTCAGGAGATCGCCGAGGACGACCCACTCGTCGAGATCGCCACCGACAAGACGACGGTCGAGATCCCGTCGCCGGCAGGCGGCACCGTGTCGAAGATCCTCGTCGGCGAGGGCGCGGTCGTCCCGGTCGGGACCGTCCTCGTCGTCATCGGAGACGGTGACGCGCCTGCGCGCGAGGAACGGCAGGCCCCGGCTCGTGCGACTCCCTTGGTGCGGAAAATGGCCCAGGAGCTCGGTGTCGAGCTCGATTCCATCACCGGCACTGGTCCGCAAGGGCGGATCACCGACCAGGACGTGCGCAACGCGGCCGGGCCGAAGGAGGGTCGCCGCGAGCCGCTCCGCGGGATCAAGCGGCAGATGTTCGAGCATCTGACGAAGGCGCACCAGGTCCCGACGATCACGTGGGTGGAGGAGTGCGACTTCACCGGCGTCGACCTGAAGCTCCTCGTGCCGCTCGTCCTGAAGGCGTGTGCTGCGTCGTTGCAAGAGTTCCCCGAGCTGAACGCGCGCGTCGAGGACGGCGACCTCGTCTACCTCGACCGCTACGACATCGGCGTCGCGGTGCAGACGGAGCAGGGACTCGTCGTCCCGGTCGTCCGCGGCTGCGACTCCCGCCCGGTCGAGGAGCTCGACGCAGACGTCCGGCGGCTCGCCGAGGCCGCACATGCGGGCACCCTCGCGCCGGAGGAGTTGCGCGGCGGGACGTTCACGATCACGAGTGCAGGCCGCTCCGCCGGCCTCTTCACGACGACGCTGCTCAATTACCCGGAGGTCGCGATCCTCGGTATCCACCGGATCGACGACCGCCCGGTCGCGCGTGACGGCGAGACCGTCGTCCGCAAGATGGGCAACGTCTCACTGACGTTCGATCATCGCGTCATCGACGGCAAGCGCGCCGCCGATTTCGCCCTCGCCGTGATCGAGCGGCTACGCAGCGACGCGTAGATGCGACTCGAGCATTTCCTCGATGCGCGGCGTCGTGACGCGGCCGTCCAGGCGCGCGACCACGCGCCGGTCCTTGACGAGCGCGAGCGCCGGCACCTGGCCCACGCGGAAGCGGGCGGCGATGTCGGGACGCTCGTCGATGTCGACCTTGCGCACCTCGAGATGATCCCGCTCCTTCCGCGCGATGTGCGCAAGCAGGCTCTCCATTCGGCGGGCCGGACCTGAGCGCTGAGACGTGAAGAAGACGAGAACGGGACGGTTTTCCATCGTGGCTACAACGGAGAAGCCCCGGTTCGGGGTACGTCAATACACTCCATGTCGATGGGTGCGTGGTACTGGATCGGTGTCGCCGCCGGCCTCGGCGCGGCGGCCGGCGTCCTCTTGGCGGGCGCGCTCCGGATCGCGGCGCTGCTCGTCGCTCTCGTCGCCGCGGCTGCGGGTGCCGCGCTCGGCTACGGCATCGACGCATGGCAGCCGGGCAGCTGGGGCGACGTCGTCGCCGGCGCGGCAGGCGGGCTCGCAGGCGGCATCGGGGCAGCGCAGATCGTGCGCGGCGCGCTCCGGCGCGGCGGCACCGTCCTCGGCACCGCCCTCATCGTCGCCGCCGCAGCGCTCCTGACCGCCGGCCTCGCCTGGGTCCCGGCGCTCGGCTACCTCGAGGCGCTCGCGCTGCCCGCACTCGCCGCGCGCCTCCGGCGCCGCTCGCCCGAGCGCTATGCCGGCCTGCGCACGCTCGCGCGCGACTGACGGAGCTTTGAAGAAGGTCGTCCTCATCGTCGTCGACGGGATGACGCCGGAGGCGTTCGAACGGGCGGCGGAGGACAAGCGGGCCCCCGCGCTCGCATTCCTTGCGGCGAACGGGAACTACCGGCGCGGCACGTCCGTCTTCCCGTCGCTCACGCCCGTCTGCCTGTCCTCGATTGCAACGGGCGCCGGCCCGGACGTGCATCACATCCCGCACCTCGTGTGGTGGCATCGCGGCGAGCGGCGCATCGTCGAGTACGGATCCTCGTTCTCCGCGTTGCGGGCCGCCGGCATCACGCAGTCGCTCATCGACACGATCTACAACATGAACCGCCGCCATCTCTCGGCGGACGCATCGACCGTCTACGAGGACGTCGAGGACGGCGGCCGCATCGCAGCCGCGGTGAACATCACATGCTATCGCGGCCGCACGCGCTATCTCCCGACGCTGCCCTGGGTGACGAAGGCCGCCTACGGGCCGAAGCGGTTCTTCTACTACGGGCTGTTCGAGTCCGACCACACCGGTGCGCCGTTCGCCGTCCGCAGCCGCGCGGCCGGCTCGACGGACGCCTATGCGGCCGCGACCGGCCGCTGGCTCGTCACGCGCGACGGCTTCGACTTCCTCGCGTACTACCTCTCCGACTTCGACTACTCCTCGCACCTCCACGGTCCCGCGGGCGCGGAGGACGTCTCGCTCGCGCGCACCGACGCCGCCGTGCAGGCACTCCTCGACGCAGCCGGCGGCGGCGATGCGTTCCTCGACCGCTATGCCGTCGTCCTCGTCTCCGATCACGGTCAGACGCTCGTCGACCGCTCTGCGCGGCTCGAGACCGCGCTCGCGCGCTTCACCGACGAGATCGTCGTGTGCGCGTCGAATCGCGCGGCCCAGGTCTATCTGCTTCCCGGCGCCCGCACCGACGCCGCCGAGCTCGCCCGCGCTCTCGACGGCGATCCGTCCGTCGACGTCACGCTCCGGCTCGACGGAGACGACGTCGTCGCTCGGCGCGACGGAGCAGACGGCCGCCCGGACGAGCTCGAGCATCCCGAAGCCGCGAAGCGGGCGCGCGCCGCCCTCGCGAACCCGAACGCCGGTGAGCTGCTCGTCTCCGCCGCCGAGGGCTGGGAGTTCGCCGACCTCGGCGGACGCCACCACTCGGGAGGCGGCAGCCACGGCTCGCTCGTCGCCGGCGACTCGACCGTGCCCGTGCTGACGATCGGGATCGACACCGACATCGCGCGCATCACCGACATCAAGTCGGCCGTGCTCGCGCACTTCGATGCTTCCTGAGCGAGAGGCCATGGTCGAGCGGCAGCTCGAGGCGCGAGAGATCAGCGACGAGCGCGTGCTCGACGCGATGAGGCGCGTCCCGCGTGAGCTCTTCGTGCCGGAAGCGATCCGAAGCCGCGCCTACGACGACGCAGCGCTCCCGATCGGCGAGGGCCAGACGATCTCCCAGCCGTACATGGTCGCGCGGATCTGCCAGGAGCTGGAGCTGCACGGAGACGAGCGCGTGCTCGATGTCGGCACCGGCTCCGGCTACCAGGCGGCCGTCCTCGCCGAGCTCGCCGGCGACGTCCACTCGATCGAGCGGCTGCCCGTCCTCGCCGAGGAAGCCCGGGAGCGGCTCGCTGCCGCGGGGTACGCCGGACGCGTCCACGTGCACGCCGGCGACGGCAGCAGCGGCCTGCCCGAGCACGCTCCGTTCGCGGCGATCGCCGTCGCCGCCGCGGCGCCGGCGATGCCGGAGGCCCTGTACGAGCAGCTCGAGCCGGGCGGACGGCTCGTCGTGCCGATCGGCACGCGCTGGGAGCAGAACCTCCAGGTGATCGTCCGCACTCCCGAGGGGCCGGCCGTCCTCCGCACCGTGCCGTGCCGGTTCGTCCCGCTGATCGGCGAGCAGGGATTCCGGGTCGAGTTTGCCCAGCGTCCCCCCGGATAGGAAGGATGTCGGCATGGGGGTGCTTTCCGTCGCCGGCATGGTCGGCTGTCCTGTCCGGCTCCAGGGGATCCTCCTGGGCCGGCCCAGCGACGTCGTTCTCGACGGCACCGCGCGCCGCGTGCTCGGCTTCGTCGTCCACAGCGGCGACGACGCCCCCCGCTTCCTGCCGTACGCCGCGTCCCAGCCGATCGAGGGCGAGATCGCGGTCGCCTCTGCGCTGATGCTCCTCGACGACGTCGGCTTCTACCGGAAGCACGGCCTCTCGTTCATCTCGCTCCTCGGCACGGCGATCGAGCAAGAGAACGCCCCTGTTGGCACTCTTAGCGACATGCACGTCGATCACGCCGGAAACGTCGTCGAGCTCGAGGTCGACCGCGACGACGAGCATCTTCGGGTTCCTGCGGCCGGCGCCACCTTCGTGACGACGGCAGCCACGGCCGCCTGATCGATGGTGGCCTTCGCTCTCGCCCTCCGCGCCCGGGACAACTGGACGCAGCTCTTCAAGTTCTGCGTCGTGGGCGCGATCGGGTACGCGATCAACCTCGGCGTGTACGACGTGCTGTTGCGCTCGGGGCTCCACTACCTCGTCGCAGCGACGGGCTCGTTCCTCGTCGCGGTCACGAGCAACTACACGTGGAACCGCCTGTGGACCTTCCGCGACCGGCGTCGCGGCGTTGCGGCGCAGGGAATGCGCTTTTTCGTGGTTTCGCTTGCGTCGCTGGGAGCGAACCTCGTCGTCTTGAACCTGCTGGTCTCAGCGGGCACGACCAAGTTCGTCGGCCAGGCGATCGCGATCGTCCTCGTCACGCCGCTGAACTTCGTCGGCAACAAGCTCTGGTCGTTCCGCCGGCACGCGTAGGCCTCTAAGGTTCCGGCGTTGGCGCGCCGTCTTCTCGCTGTCCTGATCTGTGCAGCGGCCGTCGTCCCGGCCGCCCGCGCCGCGACGACGTTGACCGCGCCCGTGTACGACCAGAGCGGCCACCTCATCCAGACGCCGTTCGCCCCCTCGGCGAACGCCTCCCGCCTGACAGGGGCGCAGGCGCTGGCGATCGTCCGCGCGAACCACAAGGTGCACGCGTGGCTCTCGCGCTACCCGAAGTCCGGCTACACCGCCGAGGAGACGTACGACGCGACCTCGCACCAGTGGACCGTCAAGCTCTTCCGGAATGCGCACAACGTCGGCGAGGTCGTCGAGGCGACGGTCGACGACGCGAGCGGGACCGTCGTCAGCGCGTGGACGGGACCGCAGGTCGCGTGGGGGATGCTACGCGGCGTCAAGGGCGCCTTCGGCGGCGACAAGATCAACAACCCGTGGGTGTGGGGCGCGTTCTGCGCCGCGTTTCTCATCGGTCTCGGCAACTTCAGGCGGCCGCTCTCGCTGCGGAACCTCGACCTGATCATGCTGCTGTCGCCGACGGCGTCGCTCTGGTACTTCAACCACGGGGACGTCTTCAGGGCCGTTCCGCTCTTCTACCCGGCGCTGCTCTGGGTGATCCTGCGCGGCGTGTGGATCGGCGTGACCGGTCGCGGCTCCGGCTCGCGCGCGCTGTGGCCGACGTGGATCCTGCTCGCCGCGACGGTGTTCCTCGCCGGCTTCCGCGTCGGTCTCAACGTCGAGGCGTCGAACGTCATCGACGTCGGCTACTCCGGGGTCATCGGCGCACAGCGAATCGTGTCGCAGGGGCAGGCGCCGTGGGGGCACTTCCCCGTCGAGGACAGCCGCCCGGCTTGTGGGCCGTCGGACTCGAGCGGCGAGATCCGCGACCGCGTGCAGACGAACGGTCGCTGCGAGTCGGCGAATCCCGAGGGTGACACGTACGGCCCGACTGCATACGAGGCGTACATCCCCGGCTTCCTCGCGTTCGGCTGGAGCGGGAAATGGGACTCGCTCCCGTCGGTTCACTTCACGTCGATCGCCTTCGACCTGTTGTCGATCCTCGGCCTGTTCCTCGTCGGGCTCCGCTTCGGGGGGATGCGACTGGCGGCGACCTTGGCGTTCGCGTGGGCCGCGTACCCGTTCACGCAGTACGCGTCGAACTCGAACACGAACGACGCGATCATGCCGTGCCTCCTCATCTACGGCTTCTGGCTGGCGTCGAGACCCGTCGGTCGCGGCGTGTTCGCTGCGTTGTCGGGCTGGAGCAAGTTCGCGACGCTCATCGTCGCGCCGCTATGGGCGACGTATCCCGACCGGCGTCCGTCGACGCGCTTCATCGCGGGCTTCGCGATCGCCACCGCGGCGGCGTTCGCCATCGTGCTGGCCGAGCCGAGCCCGATCCACGAGCTCCGCGTCTTCTGGGACCGGACCGTGAGGTGGCAGATCGGCCGCGACTCCCCGTTCTCGCTCTGGGACTGGCGCCAGTACCACGCGCGCGGCCTGCCCGACCTGCACCTCCTCCAGCGCGTGCTCCAGGTCGTGGTCGTCCTCGGCGCGCTCGTGGTGGCGGTCGTGCCGCGGCGGAAGTCGCCGCTGCAGCTCGCCGCACTCACGGCCGCGCTGCTCGCCGGCTTCGAGCTCGTGCAGACGTACTGGCTCTACACCTACATCCCGTGGTTCTTCCCGTTCGCCGCGATCACGGTGCTCGCACCCGCCGCGCTCGTGCGCGAGCGCCGGGTCGAGGACCTCGACCTGCGCACCTGGCCCGTGGTTTCCTCGGCCGGTTAGACCGGGATCCGGAGCAGCTCGATCGCCTCGGCGCGGCCCTCGTCGGTGCAGTCGACCACGACTCCCTCGATCCGGACGCCGCCGTCTGCCGGCTGGAACCTGACGGGCAGGCGTGTGCGCATGCGGCGGATCGCGAGATCCGCCTGCACGCCGATGACGGAGTCGTGCGGCCCCGTCATGCCGGCATCGCTCACCGCTGCCGTTCCTCCCGGCAGGATCCGCGCGTCGTTCGTCTGCACGTGCGTGTGCGTGCCGATGACCGCGGTCACGCGCCCGTCGAGCCAGCGCGCGATCGCGATCTTCTCGCTCGTCGCTTCCGCATGGAAGTCGACGACGACCACGGGCGCGCGCGTGCGCGCGTCGTCGGCGAGCTCGTCGACCATCTCCCATGGCGACACGGCGACGTCGAGGAAGAGCTGGCCCATGAGGTTGATCACGGCGACAAGAACGCCGTTGCGCGCCTCGACGACGGTCACGCCTCTGCCCGGCGTGCGCGCACCCCAGTTCGCCGGGCGGATGACGCGCTCGCTCGCTTCGAGATAGGGGCCGATGCCGTCGCGGCGGAACGTGTGGTTGCCGAGCGTGACCACGTCAGCGCCGGCGGCGAGCAGCCGGTCGGCGAGCTTGCCGGTGATGCCGGCTCCGTCCGCGACGTTCTCGCCGTTGACGATGCAGACGTCCGCGCCGATCTCCTCGCGCAAGCCCGATAGCCGCTGCTCGACCGCGAGCCTCCCCGCGGGGCCGAACACGTCTGCGAGGAAAAGAAGTCTCAGTTGAGCGCCAGCGCCGCGGACGGGCGCACTTCGATCGAGACGTGATCGCCCGCGTCATTCGTGTAGCGCGCGAGCGCCTGACGCTCGATGCGCGAGAGATCGACGACCGCTCCGACCTTCGTCCGTCCGCTGACGACGTCGTTGCCGACGCTCAGCGCCGGGTCCGGCCGCACCTGCGTGAGCGTGACGACGAGCGACGGCGCGTTCTGCGGCTGGATGTCGATCTGCGACCCGAAGCGATGCCCCGCGACGACGAACGGCGCGATGCCGACGACGGTCCCGTCGACGGGCGCGTAGACGTCGGTGCCGGGTGACGCGCCGACGTCGAGCGCCGAGATCGATCCGCTGTCGAGCCGGTACCAGGTCGGGTGCCCGCCGGCGCCGCCGAACACCGCATGGAAGACGCGCTGCACGACGCCTTCGTTGCCCTGATGGCCGAGCGGCGACAGCGTGAGCGCGCCGTCGGCGGCCGAGTGGAAGCCGATCGCAGTCGACTGGCTCTGCGTAATCGGCATCTGCAGCCGCACCGGTCCGCGCACGGCGACGATCTGCGGGAACGGCTGCGTCGCACTCGCGATCGAGCGCGCGAACGAGAAGCTCGCGGGGCTCGTCGTGCCCCCGCCACCGAAGGCTGTGAGCGCGAGGGCGATGACGAGCACGAGGGCAAGGAGGGTGAGCAGCGCGAACCGCCGAGCCCGGCGCGCGGCACGCACCTCCCGACGTTCGACGCGCCGCCTCCTGCTGGGACGCGAGGACGGCATGTCGGGCGGCACCGTATCGAACGGCAGGGGGTCATTCAACCGAGGATCCACCCATTCGAGCGCCAGAGCGCCTTCCGTCCAGTCCCAGGAGTCGGCCCGAATCCGGCTGACCCCCGCGATACCATCGCTCGCATGGCGTCGAGCCCCGCGCCGGCGAGGATCGAGATCCCGCGCTGGGTGCAGCTGGTCGGGCTCCCGTTGCTGCTCGTATTCCTGTGGGTGGTGGCGGGAGCGGTGCGTCACGCGCTGTTCCTGTTCCTCGTGGCGCTGCTCATCGCCCTGCTCCTCAACCCGGTCGTTCGCGGACTGGGAAGGGTCTGGATCCCGCGCGGGCTCGCGATCGCGATCGTCTACCTAGCGTTCGTTGCGGCGCTCGCACTGGCAGTCCTCGCTCTCGCAACAGTCGTCGTGCAGCAGGTGCGCAACGACAGTCATCGCGTCGACTCCTACTTTACGGTCGAGTCCGGACGCCCCCATCAGACGGGAGCGCAGCACGACCTCGCGCGCTTGCAGCGCTGGTTCAACGCACACCATCTGAAGCAGATCCACGTTGAGCACAACGGCAACAAGTTCCTCAACTCGATCGGGACGAAGGACGTCACGAAGTACACGACGAGAGCGCTGAACTGGGCGGAAGGCGCCGGCCTCGCCGTCGTCACGCTCCTGTTCAGCATCTTCCTCGTCGTCGTCGTGTCGATCTACATGCTGCTCGGCATGCCGCGGCTGAAGACGGCGGTCGACCGGCGCTTCCCGCCCCATCCGGGCAGCGAGGCGCTCCTGGAACGCATGGAGCAGGCGCTCGCGAGCTATGTCCGCGGGCAGCTTCTGCTCTCGCTCATCATCGGCACGAGCTCCGGTGTCGGCATCTGGATCCTGAGCATGGCCGGCGGTTTGCCGCACGGCGGCCAATACGCGCTCCTCTTCGGCGCGTGGGCCGGCGTGACGGAGCTCATCCCGTACGTCGGGCCGTGGCTCGGTGCGCTTCCACCGTTGGTGTACGCGTTCGTCACGCATCCGATCTCGGCGCTGTGGGTGGCGCTGCTGTACCTCGGCATCCAGCAGCTCGAGGGCCACGTCGTCGTTCCGAACATCATGGGCCGGTCGCTGCGGCTGCACCCGCTGCTCGTCATCTTCGGCCTGCTCGCCGGCGGCGAGATCTACGGCTTCCCCGGCATCCTCGTCGCGCTCCCGCTGCTGGCGGCGGGGCGCGCGGCGTGGGGGTTCTTCGCGGAACGGCTCGAGCTGCAGAAGTGGCCCGAGGACGCTGCCGTCGAGGACGCGATCGGGCTCGCTCCCGTCCCCGAGCCGTGACGCAGCCCCTCCTGCGGGCGCTTCGCGTCGCGCGGCGGTACGGCGGCCTCGTCGCGCTCGCGCCGACGGACCTCGAGCTCCATCCGGGGGAAACGGTGGCGCTCGTCGGCCCGAACGGCGCAGGCAAGTCGACGTTGCTCGCGATCCTCGCCGGCGCGAGCGAGCCGAGCGAGGGGACGGTGGAGTCGCACGTGCGCGTCGGCTGGGTGCCGCAACGTCCTGCGCACTATTCACGGCTGTCCGCGCGCGAGAACCTCGAGCTCTTCGCCGAGCTCGAGGGTGAGCGCGATGTGCGGCGCGCGGCGACGCAGATGCTCGAGCGCTTCGCGCTTCCGGGCGAGGCGCGCCCGTCGGGCGAGCTCTCGGTCGGCAACCGCCAGCGACTCAACATCGCGCTCGCGCTGCTCGGGGAGCCCCGCGTCCTGCTGCTCGACGAGCCGACCGCCGCGCTCGATCCCGGCCAGCGGCGCCGCGTCTGGGAGGTCGCCGATGCGCTTCGAGCCGAAGGAGGCGCCGTGTGCTTCGCGACGCAGAACCTCGAGGAGATCGAGCATGCGACGCGGACGATCGTCCTCCAGGACGGGCAAGTCGTGTCGCGCACGGTCGAGGAGGTCTTCGATTGAAGGCGGTCCTCTTGATCCTGCGGAAGGACCTGCGCGTGCTTCTCCGGTCGCCGCTCCTGCTCGGTGCGCTCGTGGCGTACCCGATCGTCATCGCGCTCCTCGTCGGGCTCGTCGCCGGCTACGCGAGCGCGAAGCCGCGCGTCGCGTTCGTCGACGACGACAACCTGCCGCAGGTGATCGCGGTCGGCGGCCATCGCTTCCACATCCAGACCGTCATCGACGACGTCGCGAAGCAGGTGACGCTCGTCCGCCTCTCCGATGCCGAGGCCGCGCGCGAGCTCGCGGACGGCAAGGTCGTGGCGACGATCACGGTGCCACCAGGGTTCCTCGGCGACCTCGAGACCACGGTCGTCAGTCCGCACCTCATCCTCAAGACGGGAAGCGGCGGCCTGGCGCCGCGCGTGACACAGCAGGTGCAGTCGCTCGTCTACCAGCTGAACCAGAAGCTCCAGGGCGGCTACATCGCGGCGAACCTCGAGTTCGTCCGGCTCCTGCTGCACGGCGGGCAGGGGAAGTTCGTCGGGCGCAGCTTCGACGTGCTCGGGCTCGACCGCACGTCGCAGGAGCTCGCGAAGCTTCCGCAGAGCAAGCGCGTCACGGCGATCGCGAACTTCGTCCGCCAGGCGAAGGCGGGGCTCGCGCAGACGGGCGATGCGCTGCGTGCGACCGCGAACCCGATCACGCTGAAGCAGGCGAAAACGCACGGGCGCACGTGGCTCCTCTCGGCGCAGGTGCAGGCGTACGGGATCGCCGTGACTGTGACGTTCCTCGCATTGCTTCTCGCCGCGGGCGCGACGGCGGCGGAGCGCGACGAAGGGACGATCGGCCGGCTGCGACGCGGCCTGCTCACGCTCGGGCAGCTCGTGTGGTCGAAGATCGCGCTCGCGGCGGTCGTCGGCGTCGTCCTCGGCGCGGCCATCGCGATCCTCTTCGGCGTCGTCGTCGACGTCGGCGGCGTCACCGGTGGCGAGCCGTGGGCGAGGCTGCCGCTGCTCCTCGCGGGCGTCCTGCTCGCGGCGGGCGTCGTCGGCGCGGTCGGCGCCCTCCTCGGTGCGCTCGCCCGCGAGGCACGGACCGCGTCCCTCCTCGCGGTGCTGCTCGTGCTGCCGGTGGTCTTCCTCGGGCTCGTGCCGCGCGCGGCGCTGCCGCTCGCGTACTGGGTCAGCCTCTTCCTGCCGTTCGCGCACGCCGTGCGCTTCTTCGGCGCCGCGCTCTACGACACGAGCCCGTGGCACCGCGTCGGTGTCGAGGCGCTCTGGCTCGCTGGGATCGGCGCGGCCTCGTGGACGCTGGCTCGCCTGAGCGCGCGTACTCTTTCCGCATGAGCGTCGCTCGCCTTCGGCTCGCTCCCTTGGGGGAAACCATGTTTCCCCCAAGAGCCCCATTCTTGCAGGCTCGCCTGCGGCCACGCCGCGCGCATGTCACGGCGCGCGCGCAGGAGCAAGAGCGGGGAAACCTCCCCGTTTCCCCCTGCCCCTTCCACGCCTGAGCTGACGCTCATGCCGGAGCCCCTACCCGCTCGAGCGCTTCCTGCACCTCTTCGTAGACCTCGTCGATCGTGCGGTCGGCGTGCAGCGGCACCAGCT